>JAGRCC010000021.1 GCA_020433785.1 Anaerolineae bacterium | reverse complement strand
GCGCGATCAGGTAAACCAACACCTCGGCCTCTTTGGTCAGGTAATAGTTGATATCGACCCGGTCGTTGATGCCGTCTTGGTTAGGGGAAAAGACGTGAGGGTAAACGCTGAACCCTTGCAACTCCGGTTTTTCGGTATCGGCCTGGCCAATTGCCAGTGAACCTTCCTCTTTGATGGTCTGGTTGTCGTCAGTCACGGCCTCAACCACCCAGGTATAGCGGCCATCCGGCAGCATGCTACCCTCAACCACGCCGCCAAAATCGACCTGATAATTCCCTTGCGACCGGCGGCGGCTGTCGCGAAAGTAGTAGCGCTGCCCCGCCTCATCGATAAAGTAAATTGACAGATTAGCTGATCCGTCCAAATGGTAGCTAATGCGAGTCACGTCCTCGACGCCATCAGCGTTGGGGGTGATCGCGGTGGGGTTAACGCTGACATCCGTCAGCACCGGCCCGCCCCAGCAGCCCATCAACGACAGTAGGCTGACCATCGAAATGAAGAAGAAGACAAGCTTCAAAATGTTACGAAATTGCATCGACGTTCCTAAATATCGCTATCGAATTGGTGAATTTACCACAAAGCCCAGCGGCGGTCAAACTCAAAACGCTAAGGGCGAACCTCAACCTTCCCTAACGTATATTGCTCCGCCCCCACCTCGATCATCAACTGATACACCCCCGGCGGCGTCACCGGGTTGAGATTGACATCCAGATCGTGCCGAATGATCTTCGGCGCGGCCCGGTCATTCTCGAACCAGCGGGCGGGCGGGTACAGCTTAAGCGCATCACCGGGGCGGTCGAGGCTGACGCCCCAGATACCTTCCGGGCCGATCAGCCGGACAGTAGGGGATACCTCCGTTGTGATCGGGCCAGCGGCCGTCCAATACAGGATGACATGAACCCAGCCCGACGGCGGGTGAAACAGCTCATCCGTGGCCGACACGACGGTATCGGCCTCGTAGCCGACCAAACGCAGCCCGCCGGCAAACTGATAATCGATTGGCGCTGCTTCCGGCGGCAGCGCATCGAGTTGGTAGCCGGGTGCATATCCTTTGAGGGTAATGCCCGGCGGATAAAGCTCCGTCACCAGCGGGTAACGGGCAGCCAACCACTGCTCGACCCGACGTTCGGGGTCCGGCGCATCGATGTGCGACTCGATCAACCAGACCACCGGGTGATTGTCGATGACGCCTTGCAGCGGTCCATCGAGTTCGGTCTCGGCGGTGACGGTGCTGAAGGCGGCGTAAGTTTGGCCCGGCCCCTTAAAGTAAAATTGAAACGGAAAACGCACCCAATCGGGGTGAATGAGAATAGCGTCATCGGCGCGGGCGTGTTGAGCCAGGTAATCGACGCTTTGCCGCCAAGCCTCCTTACTGGCCGGAATACGCCACTGACCGGGCAGCGCCAGCGCGGTTAATATAATAAGGAAGGCAGGGATGAGATAATATAGATAGCTGGCTGGTTGGGTCGTTGGCTGGCTGGCTGGTTGGTTGGTTGGCTGGTTGGTTGGTTGGGTAACGGGTTGGCTGGATACGTGAATTATCGGTTGGAGCTTGGCCTTAGCCTTACTCCTCGGCCCAACTACCCATAAACTTAGCTTGTCCGCCCCCCGCGCCGCCAGAATGAGCAGCCAGGGAACCATGACGATGAAATAACGCTCGCCGAAAAAGGCCAGATGGTTGCGCGTGAGAAGTAGGGTGGCGATGGCGAATGGGGTGAGGCCTAGGAGCGTGATCAGGAGGGTGGGTAATCGAAAATTGATGATTGATGAATGATGAGTGATGAATGGTGGGGGAGGGGGGAGGTAGGCTGATAGCACGAATAAGAGGACGAGAATAGGTATGAGTAGAGTCAGCCAATCGGGTAAAGGGGCTTTCCATAGGGTGAAGGCTTGGAGCAGCCCCCAGCCGCGTTGAGCCGTACCGCTGAGCGCGTCGCCGGGCGTCGATTCGGCGGAGAAGCGCCAGATAGCCAGCGCGATGGGGGCGAACGCTAGAGCGATGATGACCCCGCCGGCGGCAAATATCAACCACAGCCGCCACCGGCGGGGATAGGCTACCATTAACCACAACCCCAAACCGGGCAGCACGAAGCCGGCGTAGAGGTGGTGATACAGCCCGGCGATAGCCGCTAGTACAAAGAGAATGATGAATGATGAATGATGAATGATGAAGGGAGTTGGTCGTGATGGCTTTAGCCATTCTTTGAGCCATGTGAGGCAGGCCCAAATGGCTAGGGTGCTGAAGAAGACGGCGGGAGCGTACATGCGGGCTTCTTGCGAATACCAAATGAGAAAGGGATTGACCGTTATCAACGCGGCGCTAATCAGCGCCACTCGCCGGTTGAACAGCATTGCCGCCAGGCCGGCAGCGACCGGGACCAGCAGCACCCCGTATATCACCGACAGGATCCGAACTCCGGCCTCGCTAAAGCCCACCTGGCTGCTCCAACCCTTCAACGTCAGGTAGTAGAGCGGCGGCAAGCGATCTTCAACCAGCGTAAAGCCCACTTCCAGAATGCGCGGGACGCTCTGCCTGGCCCAATACACGCTCACCGCCTCATCAAACCACAGGCTGTGGTAGGTCAGGTGGGTTAGACGTAGAGCCAGAGCTATGAGGATAATGGTTAGCAAAGCCGGTCGATAGTTGCTCACAACCGGGCATGCTACCACAGCGCCGATAGCGGAGCAAACCCTTTAGCTACAACCACACAAAATAACCTCTGGCCAGGATACCAAAAGGTAGGGTGGGCAAAATTAGACGTCATTTGCGCCGGTTATCGCCGTTGGTTGGCAAATTTGGCCTTCTTTTGGACGTTAAACGAGGCTGTTGAAAAAAATACCCCTTGGTACAACGCCCACAGACGGTTGGGCGAACAATTTACTCCTGTACCGACGCCGAAAACCGTTATCGCCGCCGTAAAAGCAGTGCCGGCCGGTTTAAAAGTGAGATCGGCGGTAAAAATACAGCGGCGGCGCGCCCGATGGCCTTGCTGCGAAAAAATAACGCCTATTGGCGCGGCCAAAAGCCCTGTCCGCCTCAAAAAACTAGTTTTGTGCTGGCCACGAGCGGTAGCCAGAAAAAAAAGACGCTGATAGTGGAAATGCAAGGCGGCCAACGAAAAAAAACACGTCGATAGTGGAAATGCAAGACGGCCAAC
>JAGRCC010000260.1 GCA_020433785.1 Anaerolineae bacterium | reverse complement strand
ACGCTGTAGGGATTTCTCCGCCTGCGGCTACGAAATGACATGATGGCTGAGTAGTTACAGGATAACCTATATTGTATAGAATTGTCTATATTTTGTCTAGTATACGTGGAGTGTTGTTCGAGGTAATGTCGCCCGAGTTGTCAGCGCTGCCCGGCCAGCACTTCCGGTCGGATGAAAAGATAGATGAACAGCATCCCGCCCAACAAACCCCCGATGTGGGCGAAGACACCGACCCCCAACGGCAGAACTTGGCCTAACTTATAGGCTTCGATCGCTAGCTGGCCGAGCAGGGCGTCTTTGGCGACCTGGGACAGGATGAAGACCCAGGCCGGCAGCCAGAGGGGAATAGGCAGCGGAATAAAACAGAAGCCCGGAATAACAGGGAGTGCCGGAGCCAGCCAGGTGGAAACCAGGGTCAGCACCTTTTCGTTCGAGTAGAGAAAAAGATAGGCGCCCATGACGCCGGCAATGGCCCCGCTGGCCCCAAAACCGGGAATGTGGCCGCCGGTCAGCATGATGTTCATTGCGACGCTCATCAGGCTGGCGGTAAACCCACATAAGGTGTAGAGCAGGGCAAAACTGACATGGCCGGTCGCATCCTCAACCTTCCGCCCGAAAAACCACAGGACAAACATATTGCCGAGCAGATGGCCGGTGTCGGCGTGGAGATAGGTGCTGGTTAAAGCGGATAAAGCGCCCAGCCCCTCGTGGTTGATAATCAGGTAAGGGACTTCCATAAAAGGGTAAATTCCCAGCCAATAGGGCTGGTCCGGCTCGTGGGGCTGCTGGTAAATGGTGAAAGTGACCCAGACATGGATGAGCACGTTTAGCGCCACTAATAAGGTGGTTACCCAGGGAAAACCGCGCCGCCGGCTGCGCTTATCCTTGATCGGCAGCAAGAAAAAGATTTGGAGGAAGATGTAGAGGAAAATGATCAGGGTTGGGCTCAAAATGGCGTCTCCGGTAATGATTGATAGATAGGCATTAGAACGATGCTCAGAGCCATTACCCAGATAAATATTCCGGCAGCAGCGATCACCGGGCGGGCTTTGATCGCTTCAAACCCGTGCTGGCCGGCGACCAGGCAGACCAGCGGATTCTGTGGCAGCGAGGTCGCGCTCACCCACAAAAACGCCCCGAACATAGCCAGCAGAAGCGCCAGCCAGCCGCTCCAATGGATCCACCATGGCCGTAGCCCCGAGTCGAGCAGCAGCGCCAATAGGCAGACCAGAATCGGCCCGGCGACCTGCCGTAGAAACTCCGGCCAGCCGCGCACCAACCCCTCCGGCAGATCAGGGCTGAGGATATTTAGGCGTTCGCGGATGCGTTTCCACTCCACCAATTCCGGCGATAAATAGCGCACCGCCTGTTGGTAGGCGTTAACCGCGGGGTGAAACTGCTGCAACTCGTCGTAAGCGCGACCTAGTCGAGCCCAGGCCAGCCCATCCTGCGGAGCCAGGTGGGCGGCTTTGGCCAGATGGCGGCCGGCTTCCTTCAGTTTGCCGCGCTCCAGATATAAATCACCCAAAGCAAAGTGCGCTTCAGCTGTTTTGGGTGCGCGGTCGATGGCCTCGGCATAGGTGGTGGCCGCTTTGGTAAAGTGCCGGCCCTGCCGCAACACATGACCCAGCGATAAATACAATCCCACCGCCTCCGGCTCTCGCTCGATGGCGTCTCTTAGCACGGCTACCGCTTCATCTGATTGGCCGAGTTCAGCCAAAACCTCACCCCGGCGTTGGTATAAGCCCGGCTGCTCCGGATCGAGGCGTTCCACCCAATGCAGCGCTTCGATGGCGTTCTTGCCGCGATGGTGCTGCCGGTAATCATCGGCTAGCTGGATGAAATAGGTCGCTCCCTGCCGGTAATCGCCCAGGCGGTGGTGGCATTCGGGGCAGCGGTCCCACTCAACATCGATTCTGGTCTTGCAGTCAGGACATTCGACCACCAGCGGCAGCTGGCAGTGAGGGCAAATGGTATCTATTTTGGAAACGGGCTGCCGGCAAAAGGGACAACTGCCGGCGGATTGCTGCGGCTGCGGCCGACTTGCCTGGCTAGGACTCCGCTGAGTTGGGAATGCGGGCGTCTCAGCGGGTTTGATGCGTTTATAACGGCTGAGTTGGTGGTCCTCCTGAGAGAAACTCAAGGAGGTTTCGGGCGGTAGCGTGTCGTCGTCTGCGACCTGGGCTTGCCTGTGGAGCTGCTCGAGACCGGTCAGCGCGACCTTATTGGCGGGGTCAAGGGTCAGGACCGTTTCCAAACAAAAATATCGTTCGCTGTTATCCTCAGCCACCGTACTCAGCCACAACCAGGCTTGAATGTTAGTAGGGTCCAATTCGGTGACATATCGTAGGATGTTGCGGGCGCGTTGTTGGAGATCGCCTTTCGATGTGCCGGGTGGTAGTGGCTGTTTCCCGTGAGCCATCTTAGCGGTGACTATGCCCTGTTGTAGCAGCTTTTGAATATCAGAATGTTCCATGACGGCCTCAAGTTGGGGTGAAATCTTGGTGCCTTACCCTTTCATTCTACCATTTCGGACCCGTTCCAAAGGTGACAGTCACTTATCAAGTGACTGTCACCTGGCTTTTTGCGTAAGTCCTTTCATTCTACCATTTCGGACCCGAGACGACAACGAAGCCCTATAATTCCATAAAGCCAATCTTACCTGAGGGAACCGTTTTGTCATTCGCGCCCGGCGTTTTATAATGTGCAGGACTTACACAAATGCCCGATCTTGTAGCGCAAATTGCCAATTTGCGCCACGCGTCTGCCCAAAGTAGGGAACAATTTAGCCAATTGTTCTACACTCTGCGTAAGTCCTGATGCGTTTACTTTATGGGAAACAGCGGAAGGAAAAGAATGACCGCCGACCAAATTCATCGATAGCACAACATTAAATCGTGGAA
>JAGRCC010000020.1 GCA_020433785.1 Anaerolineae bacterium | reverse complement strand
CGTGGCCCATGTTGATGGCCGTCATGCCCAGCCGGGTGGTGGTGTAACCTTTAGTTTCAGTCTTGATATCATTAACGACAAAGCCGATTCTCACTGTTGTTTCCTTTCGATTAAGTCTAAAATAGATGTACCGTTTCGTAATTCCTCAAGCCTGGCTGTGGCTTCCAGAGAGTTCATATAGCGAGGATAAAGAGGCGTGGGGCGCAGCACTTGCCGCCATTGAAGTTCCTTAACAATGGGCACATGGTCGGCGGCAATTTTACCGACAAACAGGGGATCAAGCTGACCACCACCCTTTATATATTGTAACACTTCAACCAAGCCGCGCAAGTAAATTGCGTCTTTTGTAAGCCCTCCCCCGCGATAGATGCGCATGGCCACCGTAAAGGCCGTGCGCTGAGCAAATCCATACATCCGGTACAACTCTCGAAAGGTATCAACAAAAGTGGCTCCCTCAATTAGCCGTTTGGCCGCGATAACCCGCCCCGCCAGCAGGCGCAGGCGAGGTCGGCTCAACCCACCGACCAGATATTCGGCCAGGACGGCGATGCCTTCCTGTAATTCTTCATAACCGGCCAGGCCGGTATATAGCTGTTGAAACGGCTGGGCGCGGCCGTTGAAATAAGTCAGCAGGTGCGTGCCGACTTCATGCTGAATCAGCGCCTCCACCCGCGAGGCCGGAATACGACTCTGCTGGCTAATCAGCAAATTGCCCCGCGACACCATCAATCCGGCAATATCATCCCGCACCTGCACGCCGGCCGACAACTGGGGGTAAAATTGACGATAATAGGTCAGTTCCTGGAGCGCCCGTTCGGCAAAGTCGGCTGCGCTAAAAAAGTATCGCCCGCTGCTCTCATGGCTGCGCGGCGAGATGTGATCGAGAATATCGATGGCCAGTCGCTCCAAATCGTCACTTACGCCTCCAAACAATTGGAGGCTCCCGTACAAAAACCGGCGCGAGCCACGATCCCCCAGCATAGTTAGCTGCCGGTCAAGCTCGTGACGTTTCTCCCGAAACAGAAAAGCCAGGGTCGGGTCCTCGACCCGCTCGATGGAGACGTGAAAGAGTTTTCGCTTTAAGAGGGCCGGATCGACCGGCAAGGGTCGATAATGAAAGATTGGCGGCTGCTCAAAATGTTGGCGTTTGAATTGATGCCAGGCTAACTCCGGGTTAACTGGCGTGACTTGCAGCAAAAACTCAAAGGCATTACTAATCTCCGCCAACTGCTTATCCACATTCCAAACCGATTTAACCAGCGCCCGGCGGCCCAAGGCATGGTAATTGGGCGGGCGATAGGTGGTTTGTGATTGTGAAAAATCAAAAAAAGCGCGACGGAAGGCCCGCGCCAGGCCGCGATGCAGCGTCCGCAGCACCATCGGATAGATATCCTTGGTTTTGGGGTTTTGGTAAATCGGCGAAATTTCCAGCCCCAACACATAACAGTTCAACTTCCGGGCATCGGCCGACGAAACCAGCATCGGCATCGCAGCCGGAGATCGTTTCTTACGATCAGTGACTTCCACTGTCGCTGCCTCGCGTTGAATTTTAACCCGTCGCAGCGCTTTAGCCAGAGTTTCAATCGTCGAAGCCGGCGGGCGCACGTGAGACGTAATGATCTTAAAGCCGGGCCTCAACCCGACCAATTTGGCGTTACGGGCCGGTTCGGTCGACGCCGCCCAAACCTCAATAATGAGAAACGCGTTGAATTGAGTCGCCAATGTAGTGGTGATGGTTTTTACCAACGTCGATAAAGTGGTCCTATAATGTGCGTCACCCCAGGCAATGAGATGAGCCGCTTCACCGGTAACTAATTGGTCGGTTCCGGGATCATCTCCCTCGGCCGGGCGGCGATAAACGCACAGAAAAGGCAGCGGCCGGTCGATGTGCAGGCGTCCGTCTTGCGGCAGCTCGTATCGAACCCGCTTGCCTTGAGACAGTAAAGTTCGAATTTTGTCGATCAGATCGGCCGAAATGACTTCGATGGTCTCATCCATCGGTTGACTAATGCTGCTCAACGCCCCTAACTCCCCAAACTCTCGAGGACGCCTGGTACGGTTGACGCCAACACCTGCTGGATGGCGGCCAGGTGCACAGGGTCCGGTTCGCCGGTCCACTCATCCATAAAGAATTTCTTGAATTCAATAGCCAGCACACAGGCCGATTGAGGAAAAGTGGCGTGGCACCAACGAGCAAATTGGCCGCCCTGAAATTTTACATTTTCTCGAACATCCAAATGGCGCCCCAAATAATCAAATGCCCGTAGATCAGCCATAAAGCGGTCGACCACCGGCCCCCAACGCGCCCGATCTAAGCTGCTGGTGCCGACGTTGACCTCCGGGTTCTGGTCCGGATCGGCCGGCGGGCCGGCGGGGCCTTCGCGGCGATGGTTGTAGCTGTGCAAGTCAAAAACAACAAAGCGCCCGAACTTTTGCTCAAGCGCCGAGAAAATCTGTTGGGTTGTGTCGTAAAAGGCGTCGTACTGCTGGAGTGAACGCTGGATCAGGGCTTCAGGCGGTTTTTCACGCCAGACGTGCAGGCCCCAGGCATCCGCCGGTTCAATATAAACCGCCTTGTCCCTGGCCCGATTCAAATCGACCTCAAACCGAGACCGCAGGCCAACCAGCCGGGTGGGAGCCACCACGGTCCAACCTCCCGTGAAAGGATCTTCCTCCCGCAGCCGATCGGCTTCAGGTAGCGCCAGCAGCGCCGCGACGTCCTCTCGGACCATGTGGCCGTTATGGATGGCGGTGGCCACTAACGGGCCGTCGCCCTGATGCAACTCCCAAATCGTCAGGTCGTTCATTGTCTCACCTCTCGTTAGTGCGCCCGGGCATAGACGCGCCCCTCGCCGGGAGCCATTCCATTCACTTTGTAGTGCTTGCCGTTGAAGGTCAGGGTCTGATCGCGATCGGCTACGTCGCCGGCGGTCGAAAATTGACAGTGCCAGGGTTCGATCGGATCGACGCCGGGGATCAGCGGGATGCCGAAACTGCCGATACCATTATCGACATCGCAGTTGGCGACAAAAAGGTAATCGGGGTGATCGTCAGTGTGCGTCCAGGCCAGCAGCTTACTCTCGCCCAAGGCATCGGGCCGGAGCAGCCAGCGCACCGGCCGGCCGGCAATGTTCGGCCAGATGTGATCGGCGTAGAGGCGAAGGCGGGTGGTCAGGCGGTACAAATGGCCGTTTTTCCCCCACACAAAGGGGCCGTGCGTGGCTTTAGGGCCTTCCGACTCTTGAAAAACGTACAGTTTGGAGTAATGCTCATTGGGAGCGGGTTGGTAGTGGACGTCTCGTGTTTCGAACCCCAGGCCCATATAGCTGGACATATCGGTTAAAAAGAGGCCGATAAACAGGCGCAGGTCATTGCCTTGCCGGTAAAACTCGTCAAAGCGGGGATCGTCTTTGTCGGCGGTCATAAGGGTAAAACAGGGGGCGCAGCAGCGGGTTTCCAGCAGGCCCAGGTAGGCGTTGAAGCGCTGCAAAAACTCTTTTGAACCGACCACCGTCGATTGCAAATCGCCCAGAGTGGTATCGGCGTCCGAGGCTTCCAGATGGTCCAGCTCTTCGCCGTAGGTCATTACATTGCGCGGGGCCAGGAAGGTTTCGGCAAAGTAGCCGAAGTAAGCCACGCCTTGTTCCTGCCGAATATAATTCTTGACCGCGCCCAAAATGTCGTAGTAGCCGTCGATATCATCAGGTACGCCCGCCGGACGCATCTGCACATGGGCCATGTCGCCGCGCATAAAGTCGAAGCCATAACGGCGCTGAACTTGGGCGTATTTGTCGCATACATACTGCCACACCGCCTGGCGCGGCCGGCTAAAATCGATCGCCCATTGGCGGTTATCATCGAGCCGCTCATAAAGTTTGTAACGCCCCAACGGGCCGAAGACGCGCGACATCGGTTCCGGTCTGGTAATGAGAAAATCGCGCCACACCTGGCCGACGGCGTCGACAATGCGAGCTTCGTTGCGGGTGTCAACCTTGAGACCGCGATAGGGCGGAGCCATTGTGCCTGGCACCGGTTCGTAACCGTAGCGATACAGATGCCGGACCAGCATTACCCGCCGCGCCTCGCGACCGGCGTGATTTTCGGGCGGACCAAACAGCAGCCGCAGCCGCCGGACTTCGGCAATATCGGCGCCGAATAGTTCGGCGGTGGTCGCCGGTACGGCGTCACCGGCCACGGCCGGGCCGTTTTTCTTCAAAAATTCAAAGATTTTGTGCTCGACTTCGCGGTGCAGGTCAGCCGAGTGATCGACGATGACCGTATCCTGGCGCTGTAACCACTCGAAATAGGCCGGAAAAGCCAGCGCGATCTGCGAGAAACGATCGGTGTGGGGAATGACATCCATGCCTACCGTTTTGCCCATCACGTGCAACACATTAATGACCGCCCGCAGTTGTTTGTCGATAGTATCCAGTTTGGGCCGCAGGTCGGCCAGCTCGGGGCTGTAAAATTCGGGGTTGAGTTCCCAACTGCTCAGGCCGTACATACTGCCCACCACCCCGGCCTCCCAGATCGGCAAGATGTGAATCGAGTCCTGGGCTTGCGGCAGCGTCAGCGCATATTTGACGATGTGCCAAAAACTGCCCACCGTACGCACGTTAATGCCGACCATATTGGTCTGTTTAAGCCAGCGGCCGTCTGGTTCACCGGCCACCGGGCTTTGAATCGCGGCGGGGAGCTGGGCCGGCGGGTGATCAGGATCGGTGTGGGCCGGATCGAGGGCCGTCTTGATCCGATCGCCCCAGCGACGGCGGAGAATCGCCAGCGTGTCTTGGCCGGTCAAAGCAATCGCCTGCTCCGGCAGCAGCCCTGGGATAAATGATTGGCGGCCTTGCTGATAGGCCTCGAGGTAGACCTGACGTTGGGCCTGTGACTGCCATTGATCCAAAAATTCTTGGTAGACTTTGGGCAAGTTGAAACTATCAACGGTAAATTCGGCCACGTTGCACGTCCTTAAAGTTAGTGGCAGGGTTGCAGAGTTGCCAGGTTGCAAAGTTGCAGGGTTACAGACCAGCAGAATTGCAGAGTGGCACCATGCAGAGTTGCGAGTTCATTTGAGGCTAATCACTTCCCCAACTCCCTAACTCTTCAACCTACCAACTAACCAACTAACAGAACAGCTGGAAAAATAATGCCCAAGTCTACCTCAAAACGCCGTTTGAGTCCAAATTAGAAATTGTCGAGAACGGCGCGCAGCTTTTTCTCCAGCACCTCATACGAGAAATGTTCTGAGGCGAGTTCATAATTCTTCCGGGCCATAGCTTGAACCTGGTCGGGATCGGCCAGCAGGGCTTGAGTTTGTTGGGCGGCGGCGTCATCGACAAATCCATCCAGTTCGATAAATTCAAAGCCCAGGGGGCCAATATCGGCGTTATAAACCGGATAGCGGTTGATGACGATCAAGCGGTGGAAATAGATGGCTTCCAACAGGGCGTTACCAAAGCCTTCGTAAATGCTAGGGTAGGTGACCAAATCGGCGTGAGGATAAGCATCCCACAGGGAGTAGATTTTATGGCCGTTCATTTGATGGCGCTCGGTCCCGATCAGATGATCAACCATTTTCAAGGTCACGCGCATCATCCCGGCCTCGCGTTTGAGCCAGTGCCAATATTCTAACCCTTCATCCGAAGCCCTGTGGGTAATAAAGAGCTGCTTCTTGGGTGTATCCAGCCGGCTGACCAGCCCCAATGCCATCTCGATGCCCTTGCGCTGAATGACGCGGGTTGGCTGAAGGATAAAGAGTTCGCCCGGTTCTAAATTCAAGGTGTTCCGAAAATCCTCACTGTAGGCATCGAGGTTAGGCGGCGGTGTGGCAAAATCATGGACATTAGGAATGACTTCTGAATCGATGCCGCGCCGGCTTTTGAGATTATTCTGAGCGATAGAGTTAATCGTCACGTGCCGGATAGAGGGCAGTTTGGCCGGAAAAGCGGTATCCAGTAGATCTAAGATATCGTTGGTGCGGTAGCGCTGCCGCTCCCAATAGAGATCGTGGTGATGAGCAATGGTGTTGATGCCCAGCTCAGCAATCAAGCCGGTCAAGGCAATACCCAACGCCAGGTTCATGGGGATAGTCAATGCATTTTCCACAATAATCACATCCAGTTTATTGGCGCGAATAAATTTTCGCAGGGGAGCCCGGATCTGGTCGGCCTGCCCATAAATATCGCCGACAAGCTTATGGGCATCGCCGTTGCGGCGATCCGCCCCAAACGCTCGCTGGCTGACACTGATCGCCGATTTGTGGTCGAAATGCAGTTCGGGAATTAGCGTGCCCCCGGCGGCATACCCGCTCAATTCTCCAGCGCAGAAAAAGACATCGTGACCCATTCTACGCAGGACGTGGGTCCATTTTTCGACCTCCAGAGAAACGCCGTCGGTACCGCTGAGTCGGGTTGAAATAAAGCCAATTCGCATAAGGTTACTTCCTTTCTGTAAGAAATAGGTAGAGTACCTTCTCAAGACGGTTTTTGTAAAGCAAATTCCAATTTATCTAACGTTACCCCAAATTGTTGAGAAGATACGGAATGAGTTTCTAATTGTATACGGGGTATAGTTTATGTTCCGTTCTTAACATCGTTACGACGGACATTGTAATTCAGGCTCATATAAAATTTCTAAGAAAAAAATAATAAATCAGTTAAACATTAAGGGCATATGACCTCGAAGCCCCACCAGGTAAGGAGAATGGGCTGCTGACGCCTTTAACGCCCATTAAGTTCTATTAATACCAAAAAATGAACAGATTGACAAACGCCTAAAATGTGATATACTTCACAATATAAGTGCGTCGCAGGGCTGCGACGCACTTTTTTTATCGAAAGGAATTACCGATGTTTTACGAAGGGCTTAAAATCATTGTATTAATCTTGGGACCGTTGGTGACGTACCTAGCGGTAGTGGGTGTCCTGCAAGCGCCGGAACTGATTGTGAAACTGCCGGCCGCAGTTCGCTACACTATCGAGATCATCGGCGGCAGTTTTATTGTGGGGGCCTGGCTGGTCCCGCCGGCGGAGTCACTCACCGGCGCGATGGCGCTGATCGGCCTACTGCTGCTGCTCACCCCGATGACCGCCCGCAAACTCGACCGCGCTGTGACCAATTTCAAGGAAACCTGGCAGTAACCGACAGTTTCCGGCAAAAGTGAATCGATTGTCTGCGACAGACATGAAAAAGACGCCAACCACATTATAAGTTGGCGTCTTTTTTGTCATGTTTGGCTCAAAAACTAAAATTATACCTAACTGCCAACGATGGAAAGAGGTCATCCAATGAAAACAATCGGATTGCTGGGAGGAATGAGTTGGGAAAGCACCGAACTCTACTACCGCTGGATCAATGAAGGGATCAAAAAAAGATTAGGCGGGCTTCATTCCGCTCGTATCGCCCTGGTCAGCGTCGATTTTCAAGAGATCGAACGCTTGCAGCACCATGATCAATGGGACGAAGCGGGCGCCATATTGGCGTTGGCCGCCCAACAAATCGAGGCCGCGGGCGCAGACTTTTTGCTTATCTGCACCAACACCATGCACAAAGTAGCCCCGCAAATCGAACGCGCCGTCAATATCCCGATCCTCCACCTGGCCGATGCGACGGCCCAGCGGATCAAAGCGCAGGGCTTGACCACGGTCGGGCTGCTGGGCACCAACTTCACGATGGAGCAGGATTTTTACAAGGGCCGGCTGATCGACAAACACGGATTGAACGTTATCATCCCTCCGGCGGCCGACCGGCAGCTAATCCACCAAGTGATTTATGATGAGTTGTGTCTCGGCGTGGTCAAGGCGGCATCAAGACAGGAATTCCTCAGAATTATGGCCGATCTGCGCGACGCCGGGGCTGAAGGCATCATCGAAGGCTGCACCGAAATTGTGATGCTGGTCCAACAGACGCATACCGACATTCCCCTGTTCGACACCACGGCCATCCATGCTGAAAGCGCCATCGAGTTGGCGCTGGCTTAAGTTCGACATCGTTGCATTTGGAGAAGCTCGCCGGGCCAACCACTGGACACCAGCCGCGTCGCTTACTATAATCTCTTGGGCGTTAAAATACACCTTATCTCAATCTAGCATCTTGGAGGAATGATGAAATACAAACAACTGGGCAATACGGGTCTGTTGGTCTCGGAGTTGTGCTTTGGGGCGATGACCTTTGGCGGGCGCGGCTTTTGGGAAGTGATCGGCCAGCAGGGGCAAGACGTGGCCAACAATTTGGTCGCGCAGGCGTTGGAGGCCGGCATCAATTTTTTCGACACGGCCAACGTCTACTCTGAAGGTCAATCGGAGCAGATTTTAGGGCAAGCGCTGGCCAAGCGACGGCATGAGGTTGTTGTCGCCACGAAAGTGCGCGGCCGAATGAGCGATCAGCCCAACGGCAACGGATTGTCTCGCGTGCATATGATGGACCAGGTTAACCAAAGCCTCGAACGACTCGGCACCGACTACATCGACCTCTACCAAATCCACGGCTTCGACGCGCTGACCCCGTTCGACGAGATTCTGCGCACGATGGACGATCTAGTGACGATGGGCAAGGTTCGCTACATCGGCTGCTCGAATCTGGCGGCGTGGCAGTTGATGAAGGCCATCGGCCGCTCGGAGCAGCACAATTGGGTCCGCTTCGAGTCGCTGCAAGCCTACTACACCATTGTCGGGCGCGATTTGGAGCGCGAGTTGGCGCCGCTCCTCAAAGACCAGAAATTAGGATTGATGGTCTGGAGTCCGCTGGCCGGCGGACTGCTCACGGATAAGTTTCACCAAAATCAGCAGGGGCCGGAGGGCGCCCGCCGCGCGTCATTCGATTTTCCGCCCGTCAATCGCGACCGGATGCCCGGCGTACTCGACGGCCTGGCCGAAGTGGCCCAAAACCACGACGGTTCGATAGCCCAGATAGCCCTGGCCTGGCTGCTGCATCAGGATGTCGTCACCAGCGTCATTGTTGGCGCGAAAAACGCCGAGCAGTTGGCCGACAACCTCAAAGCCCCCGACATCACCTTATCGGCGGCGGACCTGGCCCGGCTCGATGAAGTCAGCGCGCTGCCGCCGGAATACCCCGGCTGGATGATCAATCGACAGGGCGCCGACCGAAAGGCATCATAGGCGCGGAGTAATCCGTCTACCCGATTGCCCTGCGGCGGAGCCGGCCGGCAGGTCGAGCTTCGCCGCCACCAAAAACCCCAATATCAAAGGTGACGGTCACTTTCGAAAAGCCTCAGCCATTGATTTGATCGATCAGTTGGCTAATTTTCACCCAGTGACCGTCACCTTATCACCTTTGCCGCCGCCCCTAACCCATG
>JAGRCC010000259.1 GCA_020433785.1 Anaerolineae bacterium | reverse complement strand
CGTAATATCTGTCAGGTTTTCAAACAAGCCTTAACCCGGCTAAATGGTCCGAATTGTTCTGATTTATTTCTGAAACGGATCTCCAAAACCTGTCAGGTCTTATTCTCGGCAACTCGCGGTGAAACCCGTTGGGAAAATTTGCCGCGACAACGCCCATCTTTGCCCATTTGCCCCAATTACATGACAAAACTGCCCTAATCGTGGGACAGACAGGCTCCATTGAATTTATTATAATTGGTTCATCTCAAATAAATACTACTTCTTTGAACATATGGAGCGTAAAAATGAAAAAATTGATTATCTTGATCTCTGTTGCATTGTTGGTATTGCTCTCTGCTGCGGCTGTTTATGCCAAGAGCGTAGAAGTTGCGGATATGAAGCTTGGGGCAGGAATTGATAATACGGGGCGGCAAGTGTGTGCGGTGGGTGTAATCCTGAGCGATGGCAGCCAATACACCTTTACGGGCAGCTACGAACTAAGCGCAGAGAAGAATGGTAAAGGGAAAACGATATTTCATTGCCAAGGCGCATTGACAACCGATCTACCTGAGACAACCATCCATATCAATGGCGGAAAGAACGACTATCCGGCCCCTTGTTCGACGGGAATGGCGTATACCGGAGCCACGAAGTGGAAGCTTAACCTTAGCCCATCGGGCCAGGCCAGCTACAAATGCCAGGTCGAGGCCAGTAACTAACCCAAGAGAGCGCGAGGCTAAAGCCATCGCTCTGAAAGAGCGAAGGACGCTAAAGCGCCCTCAGACGGTGCAATCCTGGCCCGAAAGGGCTTCGTTCTCTCAGCACGGGTCTTATGAAGTTTAAATAATTAATCGGGGTATCTCTCGTAGGCCAGTTTGACGTTATTCATGCTGGCACTATGGCCCCCCTAACCCCCCAGCGGGGGAAATTTGTGGCTCCCCCCTTTGGGGGGCTGGGGGGGCCGCCGGATTGCCCGTTTATTTTCTTAACTTTCATTAGGCCCGTGCGGCGGGGGACGGCCAGATGGTACGTTACTTCCCCAAGACCGGCAAATAAGTCTGCGTAACCCAAATAGGATTGCCGTTAAGGGCAAAGTACACCCAGGCGGTCGGCGACACCCCGGCCATGGTGGTGGTCCACGGTCTTAGCTGCCCCCCAGACCAATGATCTTGCCCGCCGGGAAAAGCCCCGGCCTCAGCGCCTGTCTTGATTTGCAGCGGGTACAGGTTCGCCATCACGGCCCCGGCTCCATTCAGACCGGACGCCGCCCCTTGGGCCGAAAATTCCACCGCCACCGTCCACGGCCCGGCAATATCCCCATAGCCGACGAGGCTATGATCAAACGAGCGGGTAAGCATAATGGAAGCAATGTAGCCCTGGGACGCGAGCGCCTTTTCAGGCTGGCCGATGGCGCGCAGGAAAGTGGCCCCCCAACTGCCGCTAACATCGAGCGCCGTGGCATAATCGGCCGGCCCCACCCCCGGTCGCAACCGCTCCAGTTGATCATCCCACCCAAATTGAAAGATCGCGGCCCCCAGCTTGGCGGCTGCCTGATCGCGGCCCGCCGCCAATAGACCAAAGTAGGCTGAAATATTACCTTCGAGGCCCAGTGAAATCAGATCGGGATACGTGGCCTGCATCTGGCGATAGGCGGATTGGCCGGCAATCCATTCGGCGGCGTGGTCGATGGCCGCTTGCAGCTTCTCCGGCTGCGGATAGAGGCCGCTGCGTTGCAAACTCCCCAGCGCGATCAGCGCCCAGCCCACATTGCCGACCCACTGGCAGCGATCAATATTGCTGGCCACCAGGTCCATACTGACCGGATCGACGACCATCGTTTCGTCCCCATTGCAGCGAACCGGCGGCGCGGGGGGCAGAGCCCGATCCGGCGGGCGCAGCTGACCGCCCTCAATCGTATAGGCTGTAAACCAGGCGCCGGCCTGCGCTTGGCCGCTGTCGATCTGCAACTCAATGAGCCGGCCGGCCAGCGTGATGGCCGCCGCCCGATAGGCCTGCGCGCCGGTGTTGTTATATTCGGCCACAAAAACCAGCAGCGCCTCAGCTTGAGCGTAGGTGTTGTAATTGGGGTTGTCTTCGGGGAACCAGGCCGGAATAAGACCCGCGCCCGGACCGGACGAAGTCACCTGGTTGAGCAGCGCGGCGGCGGCAGCGGCGCGGACCGTGGCGTTGGGCGTTACCGCCGCCAAGGCCGATTGCGTCACCCGCTGGGGCGCGCCCGGGGCTAAATTAACCGCCGCCAGTTCATCAACCCAAAGGGTCCCGGTATGCTCGTCAGGCGGAAGGGGATTATTCGGATTGTCGGCCGTTTCACAGTGATCACAGCGCACAAGGCCGATTTCAACGTGGGTAATATGGTGTTGATCGAGGCTGCCGATGTCGCTCAGCTCCCGCAGGTCAACATAGGCCGGCCGCCAGACCGGCAGGTCGGTCAGGCTGGGCAGGCTAATCACCGCCAGCCGGCCGTGGCTGTCGCCTAGCTTGATCTCTACCGTCTCGTGGCTGTTCGGGTTACTGCCCCGCAGCGCCACCCGTAAATGAGTGGCCGGACTGATATCGACCTCGGCCGGCAGCGCTTGCCGCCAAACGACCCAGCTCTGGCCCTCATTGGCCGAACCGGCCGGAGCCACGTTGGATAAATTATAGGTAAGGCTAACAGCCGTCCCGTGACAACCACTCGCTGTCTTTACCACGGGATCGGGTATAGATGAATGGGCGGTGAAGCGGTCGCCTGTAGCGGTGTTGAAATCATCGAGAATTAGATCGTAACGACCGTCGCCGCAGTCGATGGGCGTGAGCGTTTGGGCCTGGACCAACCGGGGGCTAAACAGGCCGGCCCATACAACCACCATAACCAGCATACGCGCTAACGTCATAGAGCGTTTACCTCCAATTTCCTCCCAATCATTGAGGTTAAATAAGGCTTAATGTGGATTCCAAGGAGGTCATAGCAATGGCGGCAATGATCATGCCCGAATGTCTTTAATGGCGGCAATGGTCATGCCCGAATGTCTTTATCGGGCATCCAACAAGTCTTATGGCCCTAGATGCCCCCTAAGCTTGTCCTCGCGTAGGAATGTCTTTAATGGCGGCAATGGTCATGCCCGAATGTCTTTATCGGGCATCCAACAAGTCTTATGGCCCTAGATGCCCGCTAAGCTTGTCCTCGCGTAGGCGGGAAGCATGCGGGAATGACATCGGCCAGCGTTCCTCCTCGAAACACAGATAGAGCCTTAAATAAATAATCGGACGACCATTCCCCCGACGTCCACCCGGTGATAAATCGACCGGGCTAGTATTCATTCGCAGCTATTAAAATACCGAATCGTCTCATAAAGACTTAGCGTCTTAGCGATGGAACCGACTTCATCGGCTGATGGGTAGCGATTTGGGTTATTATAACCAAAGGGGGGATGGTACGACAAGGAACTGAGGTTAATTTTGGCGAGGAAATTATGATTGGACCGGATATTGATCCCCCCTGACGGCAGACCGCCGCCCACTGACGGCCAAACTTCAACGAACGCGCCTATTTTTCGGCGGTCAGCGGTCAGCGAGCAGCGGTCTATGGGCCTAACGTCAATTTCGGAGGGCTTCGTATCGGTCAGAGTTCCGCATTTGAGTTTAGGTCGCTGGTAAATAGTAACTGGTAATGGGTTATTCAATCTCCAGTCCCTAATTACCAGTTACCAATTACAAATTACCCGACAGAATTGGGTAAGTTAATTAATGCTCATTCCTTAGGGTTTTTAGAGGGTCTACTCCCAGTCGTCCACCAACAGATTAGAGACCAACCCTCCATTGTCAGACAGCGAGCCGTTGGTGGTGGCGCCGTTGGTTGGCGCGCCGTTGGTGTAGGTGCCGTTGGTCTGCGCGCCGTTGGTCGGCGTGGTGGTTTCCGGGGCGGGTTCTGTAGCGGCTGCGTCTGCGGGTGCAGCCGTGTCGGTCGCTTCGACCGGGGCGTCCTCTTCCTCTTCTTCAGCGGGGTTACGGCGGGTAACAACCTCAAAACCCCACTTTTCCAGCTTC
>JAGRCC010000258.1:2084-2390 GCA_020433785.1 Anaerolineae bacterium | reverse complement strand
CAACCGGCGGCGGCGATGATTTGGGCCAGCACCACGACGAGGATCGCTGCGCCCATCGGCGGTAGGTAGCCGCGCCCGGCGCTGGCGAAGAAGGCAATCGGGGTTACGAGCAGCATGGTCAATCCGGCTGTAATCGCCAGCACGATGGTGGCTTGCCCCCAGACCTCCGTCGGCGCGGGCGGCAGCCCCACCGCTTGGCCGACCCCCACTCCGATCAGATAGATCATCGCCGTTAGGATGGCCGCCCAAACGGCGATCACGATGAACTTGGCCAGCACCAGGCTCGAGCGCGGCGTCGGCAGGGCC
>JAGRCC010000258.1:0-2009 GCA_020433785.1 Anaerolineae bacterium | reverse complement strand
GCCGTGGCCTGAGCCAGAAAGCCCAGGTAGGTGGGCCAATCGGCGGCTCCGGCCACAATCTGGGCCTTGGCGCTGATGATCCCCACCCGGCGAGCCAGGTCCGGATCTTTGAGGACGATCATAAAGAAGCCGCCGGCCAAGGGAGCCAGTGCGAACCCCAGCAGCGTGAAGAGCGGCATGCGGGAGCGGCGGACCTTGAGCAGTTCGACCCAAACAGCCGGGACAAGGTTACGCATGGGGCGTATCTCCATCCAACCCCACCAGGCGCAAAAAGTAAGGCTCAAGCTCTTCTTGTTCGACCGCCAGCCGCGTGGGCGGGTGACCGGCCAAAACCAACTGTGCGGCGATATCGTCCGGCCGTTCGATAGCGGTATTGTCGGCCAGTTCAATCGCGCCGTCGGCGGTTAGGCCAGCGGCGAAACCGGCGTTGAGCAGTACCGCCAGCGCCGCTTGATTATCACGCGTGCGGACGATCAGCCGTCGTCGCCGGTTACGTTCCAGTTCGGCCACATCCAGCTCTTGAACGAGTCGCCCCTGGTGAATAATGCCGATGCGTTCGGCCAGACGGGCCACTTCGCCCAAAATGTGGCTTGACATGAAGACGGTGACGCCCTGCTGCCGGGCCAGATCAAGCAGGAGATGCCGGATCTCGACGATGCCGGCCGGGTCTAAGCCGTTGGCCGGTTCGTCCAGGATGAGCAGCGGCGGGGTGTGCAGCAGCGCCTTGGCCAGCCCCAGCCGCTGCTGGTTGCCCAGCGATAACGTGCCGGCCCGACGGTCGGCATAGGCGGCCAGCCCGAGCCGTTCGATCACACGGCTCACCGCCGCAGGTTCGACGCCGGGCCGGAGGCGGCGCATGATCTCCAAATTCTCGCGGACGGTCAGCTCCGGGTAAGCGTGGGGCGTCTCCACCAAATAGCCGACCGAATTCCACAACTGCCTGTCGCCGGCGGGCAGCAAACGGCCCAAGACCCGCACCTGGCCGGCGGTCGGTTTGACCATGCCCAGCAGCATGCGTATCGTGGTGGTTTTGCCGGCGCCGTTGAGGCCCAGAAAGGCGTAGATTTCGCCCTGCTCTACCCTCAGGGTCAACCCATCAACGGCGGTCACGGCCCCGTAGCGTTTTATGAGGTTGTCGGTTTCGATGGCGGTATCCATGGCGTGTATCCCTCCATCCCTCCAGGTTGTTAGTAACTGTCCGTAATTAACTTGTGGGTTTCGAGAGATTAAGAGATTGGAGATTAGGAGATTGGAGATTCCACCTTGAAATCTCCTGATTTCCAATCTCCCACCGAAATCCCTACCTTATTAACCTGAGTTCGGATATAGATGTGTTTCATGTCATTTCACAGCCCTTTGGCTTCGCTCAGGATAAACTCCGCGGAGAAATCCCGGTAGCAATACGCTTAAAAAGGTGTCCGGTTGGGAAAATTTGAAGCAACAACGCCAATTTTTCCCGGCGAATGCGTCATATCTGGCAATGTCTGAGGGATTTCTTCGCCTCCGGCTTCGAAATGACATGGGCGACTAATAATATAGGCTCCATACCGGGTAAAAATCATACACAACCTGGTCGTGAGTCGTTTTAAGGCGGTCGTGAGTCGTTTTAAGGCGGTTGTGAGTCATTTTTAGGTGGTCGTGAGTCATTTTATCCCGGTCGTGAATCGTTTTAAGGCGGTTGTGAATGATTTTAAGGCGGTCGTGGATCATTTTATCCCGGTCGTGAATCGTTTTTAGGCGGTCGTGAGTCATTTTATTCTCGGCTTGGGTCATTTTATCCCGATCTTGAGTCGTTTTAACCGGTGGTGAGGCATAAAACCGGCGTTGTAGCTGGTTGGCGATCACCGATCCTTGATCGCTCTGGTTGAGGGCTACTGGTGATCGGTCTGAAATCGGATTAACTTTCCCGGAAGTGATCAGGAGCGACAAAGTTATGAAGTTTAAATAATTAATCGGGGTATCTCTCGTAGGCCAGTTTGACGTTATTCGTGCTGGCACTATGGCCCCCC
>JAGRCC010000257.1:2322-5015 GCA_020433785.1 Anaerolineae bacterium | reverse complement strand
AGATCGCCTTCATCACCCAATCCGGCGCGATGGCGACGGCCGTGCTCGATTGGGCTACGGCCCACGGGCTGGGCTTCTCCAACTTCGTGTCGCTCGGCAACAGCGCCGACGTCGATTTTGGCGATGTGATAGATTTCCTGGGCAGCGATCCCTACACCCGCTCCATTCTGCTCTACATCGAGTCGATCACCGGCGCCCGCAAATTTATGTCCGCCGCCCGCGCTGCCGCCCGTAACAAACCGGTTATCGCCATCAAAGCCGGGCGCGTGACCGAAGGCGCCCAGGCCGTCATGTCGCACACGGGCGCGCTGGCCGGAGCCGATGACGTGGTCGAGGCGGCCCTGGAGCGGGCCGGCATCCTACGGGTGGAGACCATCGAAGACCTATTCGATGCCGTCGAGACGCTGGCCCGCGCCCGGCCGGTGCTGGGCGAACGCGTGGCCATCGTTACCAGCGGCGGCGGCCCCGGCGTGATGGCCACCGACAGGCTGATTCGCAGTGGCGGCTGCCTGGCCACGTTATCCGACGACATGCTGGCCCGGCTGGACAGCTTCTTGCTGCCCAACTGGTCGCGCCGCAACCCGGTCGATATCCTGGAGGATGCCCCGGCCGACCACTATGTCCGGACGCTCCAAACGCTGCTGGACGATCCCGACATCGACGCCATCCTGTTTATCCACGCGCCCACGGCCATTGTGCCCAGCCGGACCATCGCCCAGGCCCTGGCCCCGGTGGCCAAAGCCGCCCGGCGCACCGTGCTGACCTGCTGGCTGGGCCGGACCGGCGTGGCCGAAGCCCGCCAGTTATTCTCCGATGCCGGACTGCCCACCTACGACACGCCGGAAGATGCGGTTGGCGCGTTGATGCAGTTGGTCAACTACCGGCGCAACCAGGAACTACTGATCGAAACGCCGCCCTCAGTGCCGGTCGAATTTACGCCCAACGTGGTTGCCGCGCGAGCCGTGATCGACGCGGCGCTGGCCGCCGGCCAGACGGTGCTAACCGAACCCGAATCAAAAGCCGTGCTGGCCGCCTATGAGATTCCCACGGTGGAGACGCGCGTGGCCGCCACACCCGACGAGTGCGCCCAACTGGCTCAGGCCATGTCCTTTCCGGTCGTCGTCAAAATCCTATCGCCGGACATCACCCACAAATCGAACGTGGGCGGGGTGGCGCTCGACCTGGACACACCGGAGGAGGTGCGAGCCGCCGCCGTGGGTATGCTCAAGCGGCTGAAGAAGCGCCGGCCCCAGGCCAGGGTCAGCGGTTTTAGCGTGCAGCAGATGGCCCGCCGGCCCGACGCCCACGAGCTGATTGTCGGCGCGACGACCGATCCCGTGTTCGGGCCGGTCATCCTTTTTGGTCAGGGCGGTATCGCGGTTGAGATCATCCACGACCGGGCTGTATCTCTGCCGCCGCTTAATCTCAAATTGGCCCGCGAATTGGTCAATCGTACCCGGGTCTCGCGGCTGCTGGCCGGCTATTCCCACCGCCCCCCGGCCGATATGACGGCCATTTACCTAACGCTAATGAAAGTGGCCCAACTGGTGACCGACCTGCCCGAGGTGGTCGAGCTGGACATCAACCCCCTCTTTGCCGACAACCAGGGCGTGCTGGCCCTCGATGCCCGGATGCGCATTGTCCCGGCCTGGCGGCCGGGCGCGGTCCACCTGGCTATCCGCCCCTATCCCCAAGAGTTGGAAGAAACCATCATCATTCGCGGCCAACCGGTGCGGCTGCGCCCCATTCGCCCCGAAGATGAACCGCAGCATCAGGCTTTCCTGAGCCACCTAACCGAGGAAGATATCCAACTCCGCTTCTTCGTCTCCATCCGCGAGTTCGCCCATTCCGATGTGGCCCGCTTCACCCAAATCGACTACGACCGGGCGATGGCCTTTATCGCCACCCGTCCCGACGATAGCGGCCAACCGGAAACCCTGGGCGTGGTCAGGTCCATCGCCGACCCCGACAATCATCAGGCGGAGTTTGCGATGATCGTCCGCTCCGATCTCAAGGGTATGGGTCTGGGCCGGGCGCTGCTCGACAAGATGATCCGCTACTGCCGCCATCGCGGCATGCGCGAAATCATCGGCGAGACCATGCGCGTCAATACCCCCATGATCAGGCTGGCCCGCAAATGCGGCTTTGAGGTCAGCTCCGCCGACGACGAAACCGTCTTCCTGCGCCTCGACCTGAAGCCGGCCCGGCCGGACTCATCCGCCGGCGGGTAATGCCTGGGTTCGTAGTAACGGCTTTAGCCGTCCGACCTTGTAGCAACGGCTTATGGACCTTAAATAATTAATCGGGGTATCCTTTTGTACACCAGCCTGACTTTATCCGTGCCGGTACTTTAGCCCCCCTAACCCCCCAGCGGGGGGAAATGGGCTCCCCCCTTTGGGGGGCTGGGGGGGCCGCTTGGTTACCCGTTTATTTTCTTAATCTTCATTAGCCGTCGGCTTGTAGTAACGGCTTTAGCCGTCTGACCGTCTAGCCCAAGAAGGACCGCTAAAGCGGTGACTACGGACTATTCCGGGTTTAGGCCGTCATGCCCCAACGTCGCTGCCGTGAGCCGGCCGTACCTCCGAACAAGCAGTCATTCTCGGACACCTATCCCCCGCTTCAGCGATGCCTTGCCCGATGCTCCGACACCTACCCCCCGCTTGCGCGGTGCCCTGCCGGACGCTCCGGCACCT
>JAGRCC010000257.1:0-2231 GCA_020433785.1 Anaerolineae bacterium | reverse complement strand
CCCCGCTTCAGCGGTGCCTTGCCGGACACTCAGCCACCTACCGTCCACTAGATCACCCCACCCGTCTGGCGCTCCGGCACCTACCGTCCACTAGATCACCCCACCCGTCTGGCTCTCAGACACCTACCGTCCACTAGATCACCCTACCCGTCTGGCTCTCAGACACCTACCGGCCACTAGATCACCCTACCCATCTGGCGCTCAGATCGCACCGGCTCTAGGAGAAGTTCCCTGCCCGACGCGCCGAGATCCATTCCCTTCTTGGGCCGA
Source organism: Anaerolineae bacterium (assembly GCA_020433785.1). The sequence goes on along the minus strand of JAGRCC010000257.1, from coordinate 1,961 downwards.
GATATGGGCCGATGTCCGTCATCGCTGCCTGGATGCGACGGGAGCTGCCGATGCTCACGATGATGATCCCCAGCCCTCCGCCTTATGGCAGAAGGTTCATTCATTGGCGGCTCAACGCAGGGGGCGATAAGTAGAGCGCACAGCCGGGATCGTTGAGGATACCGGTATAACTATCGCTATATAAAGTAAGCCTAACCGTGTGGTATAATATTCGACAGCATGGAGCGACAAAGCTTGCTTTGTCACCAACGAAGTCGATCAAAGCCAGCTTTGATGCTCCCGAGCCTTACATTTGCAGCAGAAAGAGGAAGACATATGAGCGAATACCAATATTACGAGTTCCGGGCCATCGACCGCCCGTTAACGGCAGAAGAGCAGCGAGCTATCGGCAAGTTGTCCAGCCGGGTAAACCTGTCGCCCGTCCACGCCAGCTTTGTTTACAACTACGGCGACTTCCCCGGCCGCGCCGAAGATGTATTGACCCGTTATTTTGACGCGATGTTTTACATCGCCAATTGGGGCAGTCGCCAGTTGATGTTCCGCTTCCCCAAAACTGCGGTTGACCTAGAGCAGATACAGCCCTACTTCCAGCCGCCCGTTGTGGTTGAGGAGTTTATGTCGCTAACCCAACAGGGCGAATACGTGGTCCTGAATATCGCGTGGTACGAAGAAGAGGCGGACTGGGGCTGGGTTGAAGGGGAAGGTTGGTTGCCCCGGCTGATGAGCCTGCGGGACGAGATTTTACAAGCGGATTACCGGCTGCTCTACCTGGCCTGGCTGAATGCCATTACTCTGGAGCCGGAAGTACTCGATACCGTCGAGGAACCGCCCGTTCCGCCGGGGCTGCGCCGGCTGTCAACCGGGCTACAGGCCTTTATTGAACGCTTTGATCTGGATGAGCATCTAGTTGCCGCGGCCGCAGAAGCCAGCGGCAGCCCGGACACGATCAGCGAAGCCCAACTGCGCCAGGCTATCAACCGGCTCTCGCCCCAAGACCAGGCAGCCTGGCTCCTGCGGCTGGCCCAGGGCCAAGAGCCGCAGCTTGCGGTCGCCTTCAATCGCGAACTACTCACGCGGCTTGACCGCCCCCAAGCCGCACCGCCGGCCCGCCGCACCATCGGCGAGTTATTAGCCGCCGCCGAGCGCATCGAAAAAGCCGTTAGCGCCCAACGCGCCGCCGAGGCCCAGGCCCAGCATCTGAAGAAGATGGAGGCACTGGCCGCACGCGAAGGGCAGCTCTGGCAGGAGGTCATCGACCTGATTAAGCAGAAAAAGAGTAACGCCTATGACCAGGCCGTGGCCCACCTGCAAGACCTGCGCGACCTGGCTCAACACCAGGGCGAAGAAGTCGCCTTCCAATCCCGCTTGAACCGCATTTACCGGGATTATCGTTCGCTGTCGGCCTTGCGCCAACGCCTACGCAGTGCCAAGCTGGATGAGATGTAATCCTGTGTAACTACGTTACCCCAAAGTCCCGTTGTGGAAAAGCCGCAGCCGTGTTAAAATGAGCGGAACAAGCAGAGAGCTATCAGCCGTCAGCGATGAGCTATCAGCCGTCAGCCATCAGCGGTCAGCTTTATAAGTAAAGATACCTTCGCCTCGACACCTCCCTCTTAGACGCCCTAAACCATTGCCACCCGCTGGAAACAAGCTGAAAGCTGACAGCTCATCGCTGATAGCTAAAGGTCCTATCCATGACCCAACCGCTGGTATTCATCAGCTACAGCCAACAAGACGAAGCCGAGAAAGAGCAGCTGCTGGCCCACCTCAACGTGCTGCGCCAATCCGGCGGTATCGACGTGTGGAGCGAGGATCGGATCAGCTACGGCAGCGACCGCGAGGCGGCCATTAGCGCGGCGATGGCCGAGGCTAAGGTCGCTATCCTGTTGCTGAGCGCCAACTTCTTCAGCGCCGATGACCTGATCGAGCAGGTGGTGCCGCAGCTCCGGGCGCGACAGGCG
>JAGRCC010000256.1 GCA_020433785.1 Anaerolineae bacterium | reverse complement strand
CCCGCCGGATCGAGTAGATTGGAATGGCCTTCCAGGGTTAAGCTATATTTGAGTTGTTTCATTGGGATTCTCCTTTGAAAATAGTGGGTTAGTTGGTTAGTTAGGTGGTTTGTTTGTTAGTTGGTTAGTTAGGTGGTTTGTTTGTTGGTTGGTTGGTTGCTATCCAACTATCAAACCATCTAACTATCAAATCGTCCAACTATCAAACCATCCAACTAACATTTTCATTCTCGCTGTCGTCTCAATTGAGACTGTCCGACTCCGGTAGATTTCATTCTAAGATCCTTAATGCCTTCAGTGTAAGCCAGATGCCGGTGAGTTACGTTACCCTAAAAGTAGTATTTTTGTCCGTGGTTACTGACCGGCTTGTACAACCCTCGCCCGGATCAGTCCACGCGATGACTTCCACTCACATTCCTATCTAATCGAGTACCCATCATCGACCTCTACTAGTAGAGGGTGTTGGTTTACCGCCAATGAACGCCCGTTACTAGTAACAGGTCTTGATTTGCCACCAATGAACGCCCGTTACTAGTAACAGGTCTTGATTTGCCGCCAATGAACGCCCGTTACTAGTAACAGGTCTTGATTTGTCGCCAATCATCGTCTGTTACTAGTAACAGGTCTTGATTTGTCGCCAATGAACGCCCGTTACTAGTAACAGGTCTTGATTTGTCACCAATCATCGTCTGTTACTAGTAACACCCTGGCACTTGCTCGGCGGCTAAGGTTGCGATGTAGTTGGACACCAACTGCTGATAGTCGGTGCGCCAGTGTGGCTGCAATGTGATGCGCCCCTGACGGATCTCACCCCGGCGGGCCTGTTGCCGGACAAACGCCTCGACTTCATGATGGCCAATGTTACTGCCCGGTTGATGGCCGCCGAACTGGCTTAGGTGATAAGAGCCGGTATCGCCCCATCGGTAGATATGGCCTCATTTGGGGCGGCCCAGGTTTTTTCGGCGGGGGCCGGCTCGATAGCAACCGCCTGGTGATAGAGGGGTAGAGCTTTGATCTTCATATTTTTGCGCTCCTTGTCTGAAAACGATCTAAATGCTACGGATTCATTAAACTCAAAAGATTCTAATGGACTTGGATATCACTCGCGCTGCGCGGATTAATCTCGTAATGATCCTCAAACTGGGCGCTGAAGGCGGTCATCGTCACGGTTTGGCCGGGCTGGAAGCGGCTCACGTCGATGCCGGTAGAGGCGTAGATGAAAACCTGCACCGCGCCGGAGCCATCGTCCACAGAGAAGCGGTAGCCATAGGGCAGGTCATCGATAACCGATTGGGTGATGACGCCTTCGACCTTAACCAACCGGCCTTCGGTCGCCTCGCTGATGTCGCCGGTAGCGACTGCTTCCGGCTCAATGGGCTGGCCGTGGTCTTTGAGTTTGACGTTACCTACGCTATCCGGGACCAGGGTGAGCACGCCAAAGGAATCCACCAGTTGCCCGGTCACCTCCACCTGATCGCGGAGTTGCAAACCGAGACCAGGTTGGACGCTGACATAGATGCCGCCGCTTTCATCTTGAATGGCGAAGCCCTGGTCAAAGGTGCCGGAGAAAAAGATGCCGGTCGGCACTGTGACTGTGCCTTTAACGGTAACCGTACTGTCCAGAGGCAGGGCGTGCGCCTCGCCAATATCGACGGTTTTGGCGGCATAGCTCACCGATGGCGAGCCGCCGAGCGCGAGCAGCCCGGCGAGCAACAAGACTAAGAGCAGCCAAAACCATCCGACCGGCCGGATTATCAGCGTTGATAATTTAATCGTCATTGTTTTCTCTCCTGATTTTAATAAGGGGGCAGCTATCAGCCCATAGCCGTTAGATTTATCACCTCGACAGCCAAAAGTTGGCCGATTTAAGACCAAACTGATAGCTGATGGTTAAGGCCTGACTGCTTACGATTTTTTGATCATGTTCTTTATATTGGGCTCTTTATTTGGAAGTAATCTGTTCACCGGCGGGGTCAGCGCTCAGGATAAAACATCACCGGCCATATTCGACGTTCTAGGCGAGCAAAGTGCCATGTGCTCTACTGACAACAACGGCAGGCCCAAACTGTAGAGCTGCTCCAGTACGCCCAATAGGGCGGCCTGGTCAACCACATGCCCCACCAGGATTGTGGCACCGGGTTGGCTCGTCGAGTCATCGGCAATGGCCCATTCGCCGCTGAGCATATCCAGCCAGTCGGGACTAAACCGGCCCTGTGCGCAAATGCGATATTGGGCCGGATCATCCAGGTTGATTGAGGGCAGTTCTACGGTCATAAACGCTTGTGCTCCGCCAAGGGTTGTTACATTACACCTAGTGTAAGGGAGATGCCGGGGAGGCGTATTACCCGAAAAGTATTATTTTTGTTAGCGAGTCGATGCCTGTTTTTGTAGAGATACGTAACACCTCAGCCAATCGATGTCAATACGAGTAGGCGAAGGCTAAGGCTGAGGCTAAGCAGGCAAATTCAGGTTGAGCCGCCACACGCTCAAGAAATCGGCGCGTTTTTTTTGCTTTTTTCTTACCCCTTCGACTAAGCTCAGGGCAGGCTTAGCCTCAGCCTGATTTACGCCATGGCATCTGCGGCTGAGTAATTACAGCGATACAGCAAAAAGGGATAGATGGGAGCGAATTTTTACCATGGTTGGCGCCGGTTACCTACGCGCTTAGTTGTTGGTTAAAATAGCAAGTACCGGACAACCAAGAGTATCAACCCGCCGAAATAGGACACCGGAAAAAGCCAGCGGCAGAGCTTGTCCCAGTGAGCCGCCAATTCCTCTTTTTCATGGAGATACAAGGTATTCACGTAGATATTTTGCATAATCGTCAACGCCATCATCACAAAGGAGAGTGTCAGGATGCTATCCATCAACGTGAAGTAGGGAACCTTGGGTAAGCCATCGGCAACGATAAATTGATAGGCTACGATGGTCAAAATCCCCGTCAGCGAGACGCTCATCCGATCGGCCAAGCCGTCGCCGATCATCCAGAAAACCGACCAGGAGATGGCTACGAGGATGATCAAAGGCAAGACGATCTTCCATTGATAGTAGCTGGACAGGCGGGTTACTTCCATTGCCATTAAAAATTCCGAGAATGGCTTGCGGTCGCGTACTTCCTGCTTGGCTTCAATGTTGGTATCGATGCCTTCGATCTCCCATTCGGGGATTTCAAATTCGGTGCTAAAGCCGATTTTGTTTGCCTCCTGGTTTAACACCAGATAGTCATTATCCCAGGCGAACGACTCGATCTCAATTTCCAGGTGCTGTCGATCAAAGGGGAACTTGCGCAAATCGTAGTGGGCCTCGAGTTCAGTGCTAAATCGTTCCTCATAATTAATGGTGCCGTCCGGCAAAATGATCAGCTCTTCGTTTTCAATTTCGGCGGCTCCGGCCTCGTTGGCAAACTCGATGTCGGGCCACCAAATCTCCTCAATCTTTTCGAGGGCGGCTTCTTCCAAGTAGATTTCTTCGTGTCGCCCGGTTTGGCTGGCCGAATACGCCAGGCGGGGATCGCACCAGATTAAATCCATAAAGCCTTCGATGTGGAAGGTGTTGGCGACAACATCGATAGCGGTGACTTCGATAATATACAATCCCAGATCGACCACCACGGGGCCGTCCGGGTTGGGCGGCTCGGCAAAGACGATTTCATGGTTCTCTTCATTATTCGCTTCGTCATACTGTTCGCCGGCCGGTATTTCACCCTGGCGATAAGGGTTTTGGGCGCAGTCGGCCGGAGAGTTGATGATATGGGCCCGTACTTCTTCATCGGGTAGGCGGGTGGACTCAGGGTTGACAGGGACTTTCGTGCCGTTGGCCCAAACGGATGTGGTGCGGTTGCCCAAAGTAAGCGTCAGCAGAACCAGCATCACCCCGGCCATCATCAAAAATAGGGGTGGCAAGCGTTTTGTTTTGGGAGAAGAAGAATG
>JAGRCC010000255.1 GCA_020433785.1 Anaerolineae bacterium | reverse complement strand
AAAACCAGCTTTGTTGCTCCGATTTGTTTTGGAGTGTCAAAGGTTACTTTGACCCTGACAAAGCAAGCTTTGTTGCTCCGATTTATTTTGGAGCGTCAAAGTTTACTTTGACCCTGACAAAGCTTGCTTTGTCGCTCCGATAATATTTAGCGTTAGACATTTTTCGACGTGAGATACTGCACGCTGAACAGCCGGTTGGGATCGGTCCAAACCTTCTCGACGGCAAACCCGGCGCGACCGGCTAGGGCGGCCAGTTCGGTCGGGGTATACTTGTAGGATGACTCGGTCCAGATGGTTTCGCCGGTTTCGAAGGGAATGGTATGGCCGATCAGGTGGACGGTTTGGCGGGCCAGGCTGACCAGATGCATCTCGATGCGCCCGGCTGCTTCATTATAAAAGGCGTGATGTTTGAATTGATCGAGGTTGAAATCCGCGCCCAGTTCGCGGTTGAGGTGGGCCAGCATGTTGAGGTTGAAATCGGCGGTGACGCCGGCGCAGTCGTTGTAGGCCAGGTTGAGTAGAGCGGTGTCTTTCTTCAAATCGACGCCGAGCAGCAGGTCGCAGTCGTAGCCGCATACGGCCCGCATGTGCCACAGAAACGCCACCGCGTCTTCAGGGTGAAAGTTGCCCAGGGTTGAGCCGGGGTAGTAGATGACCTTGTGACGGACGGGCCGGTTGGGCCGCGGTAGAGCAAAGTCGGTTTCGTAATCGGCCCAAACGGGCAGGATGTCGAGATAGGGATAGGCCAGCGCCAGCCGGGCGGCCGATTGCATCAGGTGATCACGGGAGATGTCGATGGGCACGTAGCCGGCCAGCCGGGGCAGGTGATCGAGCAGCGTGCGCGTCTTTTGGCTGCTGCCGCTGCCGTACTCGATCAGCAGGCTGTCGGGCCCGATGTGGGCGGCAATGGCGTCGATATGCTGGTCCATAATCTTCTGCTCGATGCGGGTGGGGTAGTATTCGGGCTGCTGGGTGATCTGGTCAAACAACTGCGAACCGCGCTCGTCGTAAAAGAGCTTGGGCGGCAGTTCCTTAACCGGTTTCAAAAGCCCTTTGATCACGTCTCGATACGCGGCGGCGGTATCGGGGTGGTATTCAATTAGCTGTAGTTCTTTTAACATGGATGTTCTCCTTATCTGCTTTAAACAGCCATTACAAATAATTTGAGGTGACAGTCACTTAACTGACTAAAAAGTGACTGTCACCTAATGACACGAACATTTGAATTAACATTTGAGGGGAAAGAAACGGGTGGAGCCTAATCATCCGGCGTCTGCCGGTAAACAAGAGGAGAAAACAAACCGTAATCCGGCTAACGGCCCAGTTGTTAATTGTTTATTATAGATTTTGAAGCTGATCCCTCGCGGCGATGTCATCGTGCGGCTCCTTGATAATGGATGGCTGGTTGGATGGCTGGTTGGTTGGTTGGATAGATGGTTAGTAAGGACAAACCAACCATCTAACCAACCATCTAACAAACAAACCAACAAACCATCTAACAAACCAACGACCTAACAAACTATAAACCTGACTATAAAACGAATTTCTTACGGGGTAATTTACGAATTGTTACAAATCGATGACGGATGAGATAGATGCCTCACCCCAACCCATAAACCAACCCCAACCCTATCCTTTGGCAGAGCAGCATAACCCCTCGCTGTGATACACTAAGGTCACCAAAACATCTTTTGTTTCTAATATCTAAAAAATTTCGCGCCGCGTTCGCACTATCTTAGTATATAATTTGTATAGTAAATGGAACTTTATCACGCTATAAAGGAGCAATCTTATGAATGCCCACGATGTTATCAGATACGGCCACGAAACGGTAATGACGGCGATTAAAGGCCTGCCGAAAGACGATTGGCTAACGCCCGGCGTGTGCGGCGTCTGGTCGGTGAAGGATATCATCGCCCACCTGGCCTCGTTTGAGGTGACGCTGGTCGATGTGCTGCGCTCGCTAACCGGCGAAACCTCGACCCCGATGCTGCAAACGTTTATCGAGACGTACCCGCAGTTTAACGACGCGCAGGTTGAACTGCGCCGCCACCACACAGCCGATGAAATCCTGGCCGAGTATATCGACGCCTATGAGCAAGTCGCCGCGCTGCTGCCAGAGATTAGCCCGGAGCTGCGCCGTCAAAACGGGATACTGGCCTGGTATGGCGAGCAGTATGATCTCGACGATTTCATTTTGTACACGTTCTATGGCCACAAACGCGAACACTGCGCTCAGATTAATGTCTTTCGAGATACATTGAGGTAAGCGTTCAGCCCTTCGCTGTCAGCTATCAGCTTTTTTCTTGTTCTTGCCAATTTTTGGGCTACAAGGCCGGTAATGATGGCTGAACAGTCGTCTTTGGCGATAAAGCTGACGGCTGAAGGCTGATAGCTGAATGCTTATTTTGGAGTTATTGGAGTAAAGGAGACCTGACGATGACCACAGCTACGATGACGAATAACGGCCTAAAAACCGAGACGCTCACGTTTCGGCCCGGCCGATTGGAAGACCTGTATGCGATTTACTGCATCTTTGAGGAAACACTGGCCGATTTGATCAAACGCTTCGGCTCGTCGGCAACGACCAGTTGGCACGATCCGGTAGCAATGGAAAAAATATGGCAGGAGCGCCGCCCGCTGTTTGAGCATCTGGCCCGCACCGCCGCTCAATTCTGGATTGCCGAGTACAACGGCGAACCGGTCGGCTATGCCCGGTCCATCTTTCGAGATGGGTTGTGTGAGTTAACCGATTTCTTTGTGAAGCCCGATGCGCAGTCGTTGGGGGCCGGCCGGGGATTGATGGAGCGGACTTTTCCGGTGGAAGGAACAACCCGCAAGAACATCATCGCCACCACCGATATGCGGGCGCAGCGACTTTACATGCGCTACGGCGTTGTCCCGCGCTTTCTCATTTACTACTTTGGCCGCGAACCGGAAGTGACCTCGGTTGAGACTGACCTCGTGTTTGAACGAGTCACGGTCGAGCCGGAAACGCTCGACCGCCTGGCCGCCATCGATCACGCCATTATCGAGCACCGCCGCGATGACGATCACGCCTGGCTGCTCGATCAACGGGAGGGCTATCTTTACTATCGTGATGGCCGGCCGGTGGGCTATGGCTACCTCGGCGCGAACAACGGCCCGTTTGCCCTGCTCGATCCGGCGGACTATCCGGCCGTACTGGCCCACGCCGAAAGCGAAGCCGCCCGCCAGGGCCGCGAGTTCGGCCTGGAAGTGCCCACGATCAATCTCACTGCCGTGGAATATTTGATCGCGCGCGGCTTCCGGCTCGACTCGTTCGCGGCGGTCTTTATGAGCGACAAGCCGTACGGCAAGTTTGAGAATTACATCATCACCAGCCCGCCGTTCTTTTTCTAGTCAGGAGTCGGGAGTAGGAAGCAAGGAGTAATAGACAAAACGGATAAAAGACG
>JAGRCC010000019.1 GCA_020433785.1 Anaerolineae bacterium | reverse complement strand
CCGCCCAGGAAACAGAGCACCAGCGCCTCGACCAGAAACTGCATCAAGATATCATTATCGTGCGCGCCGATGGCCTTACGCAAGCCGATTTCGCGAGTACGCTCGGTGACGGAAACGAGCATAATGTTCATAATGCCAATCCCGCCGACGACCAGACTGACTGCGCCAATTGCGCCTAAAAAGATGGTCAACGTGGCGGCGATGTCGGAGGCTGTTTCCAGCAGGCTGGCCTGATTGAAGACGCTGAAATCATTGTCTTGGTCGGCGGCTAAGTTGTGGTTGAGGCGGAGCGTCATCTCGACTTGCTTTTCGGCGTCTTCAACTTGATCGGCTCCGGCGGCTGAAACGTTGAGGGTGCTAACGGTGTACTCGCCGCGATAGCGCGGGGCGTTGAACAACCGGCCCTGGGCGATGCCAATCGGCACGAAGGCCTTTTCGTCAGGTGTGTTTCGACCAAAACCGCCGGCTTCTTCCAAGACACCCACTACCTGGAATGGCTGGCCGTTGATGCGCAAGCTTAGCCCCACCGGATTTTCGTCGTCAAACAGATTCGCGGCCAGTTCCGAGCCGAGGACCACCACCTGGCTTTGGTTTTGGACCTGTTCGGCGGTCAGAAATTCGCCGGAAGCGACAATTAGATTACGTACGGCGGCATAATCGGGGGTGACACCCGTCACTGACTCGCGGACATTGGTATCGCTGTAGACTAACTGGGCGTTGGATGAATACTCTGGGGCAACAAGCGACACGGCCGGATGCAAATCTTTATTCATCAAATCGTGGGCGTCTTTGAGGGTGAGCGTACCGGCCGAACCGCTGTCGCCTTGGATGCCGCCGGAACTGCTTGCGCCGGGGTTAATCGTTAGCAGGTTGGTGCCCTGGCTTTCAATGCGGGCGGTGATGTTGGCCGCGGCCCCCCGCCCGATGCCCATCGTGACCAGGACCGCCGCCACCCCGATGATGATGCCGAGCATCGTCAGAATCGCTCTCAATTTGTGGGCGGTGATGCTTTCCAGCGCCACCCGCAAATATCTAATGATTTTCATAGGCCGCCTCCCAAGCGGAGATATTAATTTGGTGACCGTTGGCCTTATCGGACAGGATTTTGCCATCGCTGAGCGTGACCACCCGTTTAGCCCGCCCGGCCACCAGCGGGTCGTGCGTGACCATGACCACGGTCAACCCTTGGGTATGCAGTTCTTCGAATAAGGTCATTACTTCAACACTGGTTTGGCTGTCGAGCGCGCCGGTTGGCTCATCGGCCAGCAGCAGGCTGGGCTGGTTGACCAAGGCGCGGGCGATGGCTACCCGCTGCTGCTGCCCGCCGGACAACTCATCGGGCCGGTGATGCGTTCTGTCGCCCAACCCCACCCGTTCGAGCGCAGCGCGGGCCATCTCCCGGCTTTGCCGGCTGGCGACGCCGGCGTAAAACAACGGCAGTTCCACCTGGCGCTGAGCGCTGATGCGGGGCAGCAGGTTAAAGCGCTGGAACACAAAGCCGATCTCCTGGTTGCGTAAATCGGCCAACTGGCCTTTGCTAAGTTGGCTCGACTCAACGCCGCGAATTTTGTAGGTACCGCTGGTCGGCCGGTCGAGTAGACCGATCATATTCATCAACGTACTCTTACCGGAGCCGCTGGTACCCATAATCGCCACGTATTCTCCCTTTTGAATCTCCAGCGAAACGCCGCGTAGGGCATGAACTTTGATGTCGCCCATCTGGTACACTTTGGTCATATCTTGAATTTCGATAACCGGTTCATTTGCCATGTCACATCACCACAACAGTTACTCCCTATCCACCAATTTTTCTAAGCCCACCAGCAGCCCCCACAGCAGCGTAATAAACGCGCCGCCGCTCACCAGGCACACCCCGCCGATCAGCGCCGCCTGAAGCCCCCAAATCAGTCCGATTAAACCACCGCCAACGACAATCAGCAAGATCAGCACCAGCCACAGTTCGATCTGCTCGCCTCGACGACGTATTTTGCGGGTATCGGTAGGTTCGCCTTGTTTACTCATAGCCTTCTTATTTTACCGCTGAAATGTGCAGAACTTAAGTAGAGGGCAGTGTCAACTATAAGCCGCTCAACTAAGAATTTTCCAAGAAAAAGCTGAGAGAAGGCTGAGAATCGGCGGCTCTTAGCTTTTTCTCAGCTTTTACTAAGCGTTTGCTCAGTCATCGAGAGCATAATACAATGAAGGAAGAATGTAGAATGAAGAAAAATAGGAAAAGGTGAATTGGGAGATTTTTTTCTGGTTTACGCTTTCTCCGGGGTTAAGGTCAGTAATGGCTACGATTTTAGTTGCCGATGATGATCAAAAATTGCTAAAAATGGTGCGGCGTACGTTAATTTATGAGGGCTTTGAGGTGGTGACGGCTACGACCGGACACGAAGCCATCGACCGGCTGCAAGCGGAAACGCCCGACCTGATTATCCTCGATTGGATGATGCCGGAGTTGGATGGCCTGGCTATGCTTAAGCAGATTCGCGCGGCCGGTGATGATATCCCTATCCTGATGCTGACCGCCCGCGACGCCGTGGAAGATCGCGTGAAAGGGTTGGATCGGGGCGCCGACGATTACCTGGTTAAACCGTTTGCCCCGTCTGAACTGCTGGCCCGGCTGCGAGCGCTGCTGCGCCGTTCCAAGATTACCGATCTGGACGGCCCGTTGGTTTATGGGGATTTGTATCTCGATCCGGTTAGCCGGGAAACGCGGCGCGGTAGCCGAATGTTTGAGTTGACGCCTAAAGAGTTCGAACTCTTTCATCTGTTGATGCGTCATCCGCGTCAGGTGTTGATTCGCGACCGAATTTTGGAAGAGGTTTGGGGCTACGATTTTGGGGGCGAGGATAATGTGTTGGAAGTTTATATCGGCTATCTGCGCAAGAAAACGGAGGCGGGCGGCGAACCGCGTTTGATCCAAACCGTGCGCGGTGTTGGATATGTGTTGAGAAAGGCGTAATATGTCGATTCGGCTGCGGCTAACCCTGCTGTATAGTGGCATCCTGGCGTTAACCCTCATTGCTTTTAGCGCCATTCTGTATGTAACCCAGGCGCGCACAACCCTGCATGAAGCCAAAAGTGAGCTGGCCGGTCGGGCGGCCTACCAGATTACCAAGTCACCGTCTCGCCGCGACTCGACTCATGGGCCGCGGTCTGATTCGTCGCGCATTGGGACCATTTCACAAGTTCGATCGTTGGATGGGGAGGTGTTGTATACCTCGCCAAACTTTGATGATACGTTCGTTCTGCCGCTTAGCGCCGACGCCTTGCAATCGGCTCAACAGGGCGACAAATCCGTCGAAATTGACACCGTGGGTACGGAGCGACTGCTGATCTACAACCAACCCTATACGTCGGATGATGGGCAGCCGCTGATTATGCAAGCCGCCATGTCGCTGGCCGATCGGGATCAAAACCTGGCTACGCTGGGGCGGATCTTGATGGCCGGCAGCGCTATCGCCGTGATTGGGGCGTTTGGCATCGGCTGGCTGCTGGCCGGATTGGTTCTGCGGCCGATCAACCGCTTGCGCCAAACCGCCCAAACTATCGGCGCGGAACGGGATTTCGGCCGGCGGGTCGATTACGCCGGTCCCAACGATGAAATCGGGAAACTGGTGACCACCTTTAACAACATGCTGGCTGAACTCCAGGTCGCCTTTCTGCAAGTGGAAGAAACCCTCCAAACGCAGCGGCGCTTTGTAGCCGACGCCTCACACGAACTCCGCACCCCGCTGACAACTTTGCGCGGGAATATTGGCTTACTCCAGCGCATCCCGCCCATCAGCGAGGAAGATCGTTCTGATGTGTTGGGTGACATGGTCGATGAAACCGAACGGTTGATGCGGCTGGTTAATGAACTACTGGTGCTGGCCCGGGCCGACTCAGGCCGGCCGTTGCCCCAAGAACCGGTGCCCATCCAGCCGCTTTTAGAGGATGTGTATCATCAGGTGAAACTGCTGGCCCCACAGCGGAGTATTAAATTTCAGCCGGGGCACGATATGACCGTAATCGGCAATAGTGACGCGTTGAAACAGGTCGTCCTGGTTCTGTTAGACAATGCCCTCAAACATACCCCCTCACAGGCCACGGTGACGTTGAGTGCGGCGCAGCGTAATGGTCAGGTGGCAATTCATGTTAGCGATGACGGCCCCGGCATCGCTTCAAATCATTTACCTCATATTTTTGATCGCTTCTATCGCGGCGATGCGGCTCGGACCAGCCCGGGCACCGGTCTAGGGCTAGCCATTGCCAACGAATTGATTCGGGCTCACCACGGCACACTAACCGTCGCCAGTGAAGTTGGGCGCGGCAGCACCTTCATTCTGACTATTCCCAAGGGATGAAAATTAAAGGAGTTCACCGCTGGCTAAATTTGAGGCGCGAGTGCGTAGGCTTTTTTCACTTCAGCGGCAATGATACTAATTCCTTGACGCACGATGTCGTTATCTAAGGCGTAATTAACCCGAATACATTCATATTTATGCGGCCATTCTTCTTTTAGACCGGGAAAGAAATATTCGCCGGGCACAACCAGTACGCCTTGCTGCTTAAGTCGCTCGTAGAGAGTCTGGCTGGTGATGGGCAGGTCTTTAAACCAGAGCCAGACAAAAATAGCGCCTTCGGGCTTATGCACGTAAAAATCGACGCCGGCCAGTTCCGATTGGAGCTGGGCTACCACCCGGTTCACTTTGTCTTGATAAAACGGTTTGACGGTCTGTTGGCTCAAGTGGATAATTTCGCCGCTTTGGATCAACTCAAGCGCCAGTTCGGCCCCAATATTACCGGGCGCCAGGCTGATAATGGCGTTAAGCCCGGAGATGGCCGATACCACCCGCTCGTTGGCGATGATGATGCCGGTACGCAGTCCGGGCAGCCCCAATTTAGACAGGCTCATACACAGAATAATATTGTCGTTCCAAATGGACCGGGCCTGGGTAAAGATAATATTGGGGAAAGGCATGCCGTAGGCATTGTCGATGATCAGGGGGATATCGTGCTGGCGGGCCAGAGCGTCGAGCTTGTCGATTTCGAGATCGGTCAATACGTTGCCGGTGGGGTTGGTGGGCCGTGACACGCAAATCGCGCCGATTTCGGGCGTCACCGAGACGGCGTCGAAATCGACGTGGTATTTGAACAGATGGTTGTCAAAAAATTCGAACTCCGGTTTGCTGGCGATGAACAGATCATCGACCAGACCGACATCGAGATAGCCGATATACTCCGGAGTCAGTGGTAGTAAGATCTTTTTGAACGAGCCATCGTCAAACTCACCGGCAAAGAGATTGAACAGATAAAAAAAAGCCGTCTGGCTGCCATTAGTGAGGGCGATATTTTCGGGGCCGATAGCCCAACCATATTCGCGGTTAAGTAGAGCCGCCAGCGCTTCGGCCAGCGGCTTCCCACCCTCCGGCGGTCCGTACCGGCCAATCAGTCGCTCGAAATCATGGCCACTGGCCAGGATGTTGAGCATTCGCTGCCGAAAATGGGCTTCTACGGCTGGAATCTGGCCGGGGTTGCCGCCGCCCAGCATAATCATCTCCTGGCCTTTGGCCGCTGCGCCCAGGTCTTCCATCAATTGTAAAATGCCTGACTTCCCCGTAAATTTTTTGCCGAATTTCGAAAGTCGCACCTATAGCCTCCCTACAAAAAAATCGTAAGGAGACTATAGGTCAGGGCAAATACAATCGCAAATATGATGAGAATGATTTAAGCGCTATCGTAGCCTACCAGGCTAAGGCGACCGTACCGGGTAGTAAGGAATAAACCCAGCACATCGTCAGCACCAGGACAAATAAAATCATCAGCGATATACACCCGGATGGGTTTTTGGGTTTAGGCGGTTTTTCAACCAAGAGAAGTTCATACGTGTTGCCCGAACCATCTTTAAGATTGACTTTAGACTTTTCCATGATGTCCTCCCCAGGTTAATTCACTACTTGCCTTCATTATAAAGGAGGATCAATGGATCGTAATGGCACGATTATGGCACGCATCGGGTATTAATATGACAAAGACCGGTCAATTTCTGACCGGTCTTTGAAACTTCATAAACAGGATATGCCCGATAAATTGGCGATACCCTTATATTACTTAAAGATCATTTCTATGGTTCTGTGGTGGCCTCGATCGTCGGTTCGACTGTGGCTTCCGTGGTCGCTTCAACTGTCGCTTCGACTGTCGACTCGACCGTCGGTTCGACCGTCCCCGTCAGTTCGACCGTCGCTTCAATCGTCGCTTCAATCGTCGTTTCGACGGTCATCTCAGCTTCCATTGTCGCCGGGGCCATCATCTCTTCTATCGGGATAATAAAACAGGCCGGGCTGTCGGAGCAGGAGAGGGTGATGCCTTCACCTACTGCTAGAGAAAACTCGCCGGAGTTGACGACATAAGCGCCACCGGGTTGGTGGCCGTTGAAGGTGTAATCACCTGGTTCAACAAAAAGTTCTTGGGTAGCGCCCGGAGCGACACTCGTCGATAAGCGGGTGGGGCCGGTCAGGTCAAGGATGAGGTCGACGCTGGCGAAGTTTTCAAAATTGACCAGGGCTTTGCCTTCGGGAATGTCATACATAGACATTTCTTCCATCATGGCTTCTTCGGTCGCCATCGCTTCCCCTTCTGCTGTTGGGGCGGTCACTGCACCACCCGACATCAAGGCTTCGGCCTCGGCGTTTTCCGGGATACACAGTGTTTGGCCAACAAAGATCAGGTTGGGGTCATCGACCGGCTGGTAGTTGCCGCTTTGAGCCGCCGCATTGGTGGCTTCAACGATAGCCGTATACGCGCCGGTGTTGCCAAAGAATTTGTCGGCGATAGTGCCTAACGTATCATCGGCCTGAACGACATAATCTTCACTACAAGTTCCGCTGGCCGCGCTCATAGCCGCATCTTCGGCCATCGCTTCGGCTGTCCCTTCCGGTTCAACCGTCCCGGTCATGGCCATGGTCGCTTCCATCGTCCCTTCCACTGTACCTTCCATGGTTCCTTCGGCGGTGGGTTCCATGGTTCCTTCGGCCATCATCGCTTCTTCCGATGGCATTAAGACCGTGTCGATGACGTGAATAACGCCATTATCGGCGGCCATATCAGCTTCGGTTACGGTTGCATCGTCAACCATGACGGTGTCGCCGTCAACGGTTATATCTAAGAATGCGCCGCTCAACGTCTGGGCTTGATCCATCGCCGCCACATCAGCCGCCATCACCTCACCGTCGACTACGTGCATTAGTAGCACATTGTTTAACATGGTTGGATCGGCTAGCAGATCATCGAGCGCGCCTGCCGGCAGACTGGCAAAGGCATCATCAGTGGGGGCGAACACAGTAAACGGCCCTTCGCCTTGTAACGTTTCGACCAGCCCGGCCGCGTCAAGAGCGGTGATTAATGTGCTAAAACGGCCGTCCTCGGTCAGAACGTCAACTACGGTGTTCGTGGCTTCATCTTGGTAGGCTGGGGCGGCAAACGCGATAGTAGCTGCCGAAGCCAGCAGGGCCACTATCAGTCCAACATAAATGGTCTTCAAAATACTTTTGTGCATCTTATTCACTTCCATTCACTCCTCTTGGTAAAATATGAGCTAATTGACTTCAGTCTATTGAAAAATAGCCAAAATCAACTGCGTATTATAGCAAAAAACTTTTCTTTGCACCAATCATTGTTAAGGCATTTAAAAAGATAATTCCTCCCTTGATGAATTATTCGTCTTAAATCATCACCCTCTTCTGTATTGTAACGATTGAAGCCTCAATCTGTTACGGGCAGGTTAAAGTTATCTGGGCGTCGTCAACCACACATTGACGCTGGCAATAGTGAATACAGCGCCATCGGCCGGACGAATATCGTATAGCTCTATCCGGCCTGGCCCATCCCGGGTGACTTCAAACTCGGCGAAATCGTCATAAATGTTGACTTGCCCTACCTGTCCCCGCGATTCAATAATACCGGCACTTAACTCCTCACCGGCGGCATCGACAATGCGATAATTAAGGCGGCCTTCAAAGGGTCTATCGTTAATTTTGCCGCGTATCTCAACCGGGCTGCTGACACTGGTAAACGGCAGCGGGTCGTCGATAATAATCGTGTAGCCGGGCGGATCTTGCAGCAAATTAACTCCGACACTGTCGATAGCGATAATCGTGCCGTCGGCGGCGCTGACTTCAGCAATTTCAATCGTCCCCGGCCCATCGGTGGAGACCAGATAAGTGGCGGCCACGGCAAACGTTGAGGAACTGCCCAATTGTCCCACCACGGCGAACGGGCCCCGGCCCACTTGACTCCCTTGCTCATCCAGCACCCGATAAACCAACTGCCCCTGGAACGGGTACTGGCTGGTTGAGCCGCGCAGTTCAAAGGGGTTAGTTAACGTGGTTCCGGCTACCGGTGCATCGATTGTAATGGTTTGTTGGTTGACGGTAGGGTCAGTCAGTTCGAAGTTATCCAAAATGGTGGTCAGAATGGTTCTGGCCTGCGAGGTTTCGGCAAACAGGCTAACCTGGTAAATGACTTTGTCGGCAACCGCCGCCGCCGCCACTGAGGTGGTCCCGCCTTCTTCCCGGCCATAGATCGCCCAGGTTCGGTCGCCAAACTGCTCTTCAATCAACTGGCCGCCGGCGGCCTCATTAGCCAGACTCTCCGGCGGCACCCGCAGCAGTCGCGCCAGCCCCACATGCGTATCATTGCCAGGCGTAGCGGCAAAGCTGACCAAGCTGAACAGTCCGGCGCTCCACGTATTTTGCAGCAGCGGATCGGCGGCTTCGGTCTTCGGCCAATCGGCTGGCACCACCGTTCGAAGCCCTAGTTTGGCTATATCCACCGGTTGAAACGCAATGTTGTTGATAACCAGCGCATCCTCGTCGTATTGGCGGGGAATCCACAACTTCTGACCGACTTCGATTAGATTGGGGTCATTAATAGTGACAAAAGAAGGGTCTTGAGCAGCTTTGGCGTTAGTGGCTTCAATAATACCGGGATACTGCTGGGCATCGCTGTAATATTTTTCGGCAATCTTGCTCAACCAATCGCCCCCTTGAACGGTGTAGGCTTCACCGTCAGGAACTTGCCGGGCCGGAGCGGCCATTACAGGCGCCGAAGGCAGTACCAAGAACAAAACAAGCAGCAATAATGAAAGTCTCTTAGGCATTCTTCCTTCCTTAATATGGTTTATGGAGTTTATAGAGTTTAAGGAGTTTATAGAGTTTATGGAACTTGTCGCGTTTATGGAGTTTGTAGCATTCTTGGAGTAATGTGTTGGTAGTATTAGGTAGTAATGGTTGATAAAAACCATTCTCCCAATGCCTCAACTCCAAGAACTCAATGTACCCCACGAACTCTAAGAACTCCAAGAACTCAATGAACTCACCGAACTCTAATTCACTTTTGCGCAGTTTGATTGTAATAGGGGGCGCTGGATTTAACAAAACAGCCGCGCTTATTCAGCGGTAGTCTTTCCTTTGAAATCCGGCTTTATTAGAGTACAATCAGGCCATAACTCGATCAAGGACACGTTGACCTATGACCAATCCCGCTATCCTCAGTGTTGCCACCGGCGTACCCGCTCACCGGCACGATCAGATGGACCTACACGATCGGTGGTTAGAACCTTATATCAACAGCCGGCGAGCCAGGGCCATCTTTAGCGCGGCCCAAATTGAGACCCGTTACAGCGTTCTGCCAACAGTTGATTTTCTGGCCGATCAGCCCGGCACGTTGGCCCGTAATGATCTCTATATGGCCACGGCTCGCCGCCTGAGTGTGCGCCTGATCGACCAGGCGCTGTCGCAAGCCAACCTCACCCCGTCGGACATCGATCATTTTATCGTTATCTCCTGCACCGGGTTCGATACCCCAGGGCTAGATGTCATCCTGGCCCGTGATCTGGAAATGCGGCCTAACCTGCGCCGCAGCGCGTTGGTCGGGATGGGGTGTCATGCCGGCCTAACCGGCCTGGACCGGGCACTGCTAGAATTGATCGCCCGGCCCAACAACCATGTCCTGCTGCTGGCGGTTGAGTTCGGCACGCTCCATTTTCAACACGGCAGCACTTTGGAAAATATGGTGGCCGATGCCATCTTTGGTGATGGATTGGCGGCAGTGGTTCTTGGTCCGGCCGGGGCCAACCAGGGGCCTGGTATCATCAACACCATGACCTTCAGTGATTATACCTTTCAAGATCTCATGGGCTTTCATATTTCTGATCTGGGCTACCAGATTCATCTCTCGACCCGCGTACCCAAGATCCTGCGTAACATTGTGCCGGAGCAGGTCGATACATTTCTGGCTCAAAATGGCCTGTCCCGGCCGGATATTAAATTTTGGGGACTTCATCCCGGTGGGGCTAAAATTATCGACTACCTGGGTGAAGCGTTGGGGCTGTCCGATGAAATGCTGCAATACCCTCGTCGTATCCTGCGCCAATACGGCAATATGTCATCGGCCACTATCTTTTTTGTGCTCGACGATATTATCCGGCAGGGCCGGCCCCAACCTGGCGATTTCGCCCTGCTGTTGACCTTTGGACCGGGGTTAACCGTAGAGTTGTGTTTGGTGCAGTGGAACGTGAAACGTAGGACGTAGGACGTGGAATGATGACGTTCCACGTCCTACGTCCTACTAAATAAATCGGAGTAAACAATGCCAAATGATAGAAATACCGAGCAGTTAATGGTTATTCTCGACCAAAAGAATGCCCAACTGGCGGCCGTCCGTGAAATCAGCCAGGCTATTGCCGAAGCGCGGGATTTGCACGAGACGCTGAACCTTATTACCCTGCGGACTACCGAGGTCATGCATGTTGACTCGGCTTCGATTTATCTCTATGAAAGAGCCAGTAATAAATTAGTGCTGGCCGCATCGACCGGCTTGAACAAGGCCGGCATTGGCCATTACGCCCTACCTTTCGGCGCCGGGCTAACTGGCTGGGCTGCCGAACATCGTGAGACCGTGGCCGTAACCGACGCTTTTAAGGATTCGCGCTTTTATCGTATTCTCGGCTCGGGCGAGAGCAAATATCCCTCGCTAATGGCCATGCCGATGGTTAGCCACGATAAACTCATTGGGGCGGCTAACGTCCAAACCCGAAAACCCCACGCCTTTACCGATGACGAGATCGAACTGTTCCGATTTATTACCGATTTAACCGCTACCGCTATCGAGAAAGCCCAGTTGGTGCGAACGGCCTTAGTGCAGGAAATGCACCACCGGGTCAAAAACAACCTACAAACCATTGCGATGCTGCTGCGGTTGCAGATGGGCCAGGGCAAAACGCTTTCGCCGGAGGATGTCCTCAACGAGTCGATCAACCGGGTGATGAGTATTGCCACGGTTCACGAAATTTTGTCGGAAACGATGGTCGATGATGTGGATGTGCTCGATCTAATCCGGCGCGTTTCGACCACGATTTCCACCAATATGGTTAGTCCCATGGCCGACATTCAAATTTCGGTCCGCGGTAACAGCGTCTACCTCCCCTCACAGCGTGCTACCACTCTGGCCTTAGTCGCCAATGAACTGCTGCAAAACGCTCTGGAACACGGCATTGCCGACCAGGACGAAGGTAAAATCGAAATCACCTTAACCCACACCTATGAGCAGCTACGGCTGATGGTTATCGATAACGGCCGGGGGTTACCCGCCAATTTTAATGTCAACACCGACCTGGGCCTGGGCTTGGATATTGTCCGCGCCAGCGTTCAGGAAGATTTGCACGGCTCCTTCTATATTGGTCCCGCCATCAAAGGTCCGGGCACGACGGTGAAGGTGGTTATCCCGATGGATATGACCTAATAGACGAACCTATAAAAGTTCATCCATCTCGTAAGGCCAAGATTGATCAATCCTGGCCTTTTTTATTGTCTGTAAATTGGGTTT
>JAGRCC010000018.1 GCA_020433785.1 Anaerolineae bacterium | reverse complement strand
TCCGTCAGGCGCAGCACGGCCTCTACCGCTTTTTCGGCGGCCTGCCATAGACTCAGGCCGCGAATATCCTCGCCCATCGCCAGCGCAATGCGGGCGAATTTTTCCGGTTCGCCCTTGAAGTTGTACTCCATCACCGGCCCTAATAACCGAGCTGTAAACGGGCCGTGGGGGACATTGGGCAGCACCCCACCCGCCGATTGGCTCATAGCATGCGCCGCACCGGCGCTCTCCTTGCCGTAGGCCAACCCGCCCAGCATCGCCGCCTGGCTCATTTTATAACGGGCCTCAAGGTTATGCCCCTGCGCAAAAGCGACTCGCAAGTAGCGCGCTACGTATTCAATCGCCAGCAGCGCCACCGAGTCGGAAATGGGTTGGGCGTAGGCGCAAGTGTAGCACTCGATGGCGTGAGCCAGGGCGTCCATGCCGGTGCCGGCGGTGACGGCCGGCGGCAATCCCAACGTCAACTCGGGATCGAGCAGGGCCACCCAAGCGCCAATTAGGGCCGTGCCGCCGACATTGAATTTTATCTTACGCTCGTGATCGGTGATGACAGCCCACAGGGTGACTTCGCTGCCGGTGCCGGCGGTGGTGGGGATACAAACCAGGGGCGGAATCCGGTGTTTGATCGGCTGCGGATCGGCCCATTCGTAATCAAGAATTCGGCCGCCGTTGCTGGCAATGACGCCAATGGCTTTGGCCGTGTCTAAGGCGCTGCCGCCGCCCAGACCGACCAGGCCGTCACAGCCTTCGCCGGCGTAAAACGCGGCGCCTTCGTCAACCAACGTTGTAGGGGGGTTCGGCACAATCTGATCAAAAATCACGTAATCTATTTTAGCAATATCGAGCGGTCGGGTAGCCCGCTCAAGCAGTCCGGCTTTGACGATGCCGGGGTCGGTGACGATCATGGGGCGTTTGAGGCCCAAATCGCGTAACTCGTCGGCCAGCGCGTTGATCGCGCCCGGGCCATGTTTCATGACGGTCGGAATTTCAAAACTGCGGATGGTGAGCATATAACTCCTAGCTATCAGCGGTCAGCGGTCAGCTATCAGCGGTTAGCGGTTAGCTATCAGCAGTTAGCTTTCAGCGATCAGTTTTTAGTTTTTTGCCAAGATTATCGATTGGTTTTTAGTTTTTTTATGAAAGCGGTTAGCATACGTTTAACTTCAATCACGCTTTCATTTAGTCTTTGGTAGTCGGGTTCGGCCAGAATTTCTAAATCATGGCCAAGCAAAAGATGATACTCTAATTTAGCTACTTCTTCCACCCCGAACGCGGCTTCCCGGCTCGAATCTCCGTGCGGCGGTGATCGACAAAGGCATTTAATTCCTCGGTGATGGCCTCATCCAGTGGGGGAGCTTCGTAATCGCGCAGCATCCTTTTCCAGAGAGCGTTGGCTTTTTCGTAACTGTCCTGGCTGCCTTCTTCGGCCCATTTTTCATAGTTGTCCATATTGAAAACCGTGTGCTGGTAAAAGGCGGTTTCGTAATGGCGCATAGTATGGGCCGAACCCAGGAAATGGTTACCGGGACCCACTTCCTCGAAGGCGTCCCAGGCAAAGTCTTCGTCCGATAGGCCGACGCCCTCGACATATTTAGCCATCATCCCGCACACTTCCAGATCGAGCACAAACTTTTCATATCCGGAAATCAAACCGCCCTCTAACCAGCCGGCGGCGTGCAGCACAAAGTTAACGCCGGCCTGAACCGTCGGCCACATCGTGCCGGCTGATTCATAACCGGCCTGGGCATCGGGAATGCGAGAGGCGGTAAAGTTACCGCCGGAGCGATAGGGGAGGCGATAATGACGGGCCATTTGAGCACCGGCATACAGAGCCAAGGCGTTGTCGGGTGTGCCGAAGCAGGGCGCGCCGCTGCGCATGTCGATATTGGCCAGAAACGAGCCGTAAATACTGGGGGTGCCGGGGTTGACCATCTGGGCAAAAGCGATCCCGAACAGCGCCTCCGCATTTTGCTGGGCCAGCGTGGCGGCCAGCGTACTGGGCGACATGGCCCCGGCAATAATGAAGGGGGTGACGATCACGCCCTGTTTGGCCTGAGCATATACCTCCAGCGCACCCAACATCCGGTCATCGAAGCGCAACGGGCTGGAAGCATTGATCAAACCAATCACCGCCGGGTTTTCCCGGATCGCTTCGGCTCCGAATAAAATCTCGGCCATCGTGACCGAGTCACGGGCATTGTCGGCGTGGGTGACGCTGCCCATGAACGCTTTGTCGTTCAAGGTGATATGAGCCAGCAGCATATCGAGGTGACGCTCTTTGACATCGATATCGTTTGGCTCGCAGAGGGTGCCACCGGCGCTGTGAAGATGCTGGGCCATATAGGTCAGTTTGGCAAAATTCCGAAAATCTTCAATAGTGGCCTCGCGCCGGCCATGATCCCGATCGGCGACAAAGGGAGGGCCGTACACGGGCGCGAAGACGATATTTTTTCCGCCGATCGGCAAATGATTGGCCGGGTTGCGAGCCAGTTGCGTAAATGTAGCGGGGGCTTGACGCACAAAATGCATGAGCGTGTCTTCATCGAGCCAGACCATCTCACCTTCTACTTTAGCCCCGTTTTTCTTAAAAAGTTCCAGAGCCGGCGGGTAATCGAGCACCAAGATGCCGATGTCTGACAGCAACCGCATCGAGGCCTGATGAATTTTTTCGACATCGACTTCATACAAAACTTCAGTGACGGGCAATTTGTTAACCAGGGGTTTTATCCCACCCGGTTGAGTGGCTCTTGAACTTCTTTCGCGGCGCTCGCGGCGGCGGGCATGACGATCACGATCGGCCATTTTTCATATACTCCTATAAAATAGGTAGACAATTAGTTGGTTAGTTTTTGTCTGTTAAAAACCAACCATCCATCCATTTATCCAACCATCCAGCTACAAACTATCCAACTAACAAACCCCTAATGTGGCTCAGTCCGAACCACGATACCACCATGCGCCTCAGGCGAAAAATCGGGCGGCCACTGGGTTTGATCGTTATATTGGGCCTGGTTTAGATTAACCTGCTCCAGATTAGCATGGCTCAGATTAGCCCAACCCAAATTGGCATGGCTCAAATTAGCGTAACTCAAATCGGCGCCGCGCAGGTCGGCCCAATTTAAATCGGCGTAGCTGAGGTTGGCATGGTTGAGATCGGCGTGGCTTAAGTTCGCCCCGTTGAGGGTGGCGTAGCTCAAATTGGCGCGCCCCAAATCGGCCCGATCCAGATTGGCCCCGATTAGATTGGCCTGACTCAAATCCGCTTCACGCAGGTCAGCCGCATGCATTTCAGCCCAACTCAGGCTGGCCTGTTGCAGTTTGCCTTTTCGCAAATCAGACTTGGTGAGCCTGGCCCCACTCAAATCAGCCTCCTGCAAATCAGCTTCACTAAGATTGGCCTCGCGGAGATCGGCGCGAACCAAATCGGCGCTGCTCAAATCGAGACCTGACATATCAGTATAGCACAAAACAGCTTCACTTAAAGAGAGGGGTTCAGCCGGGGTTGCATCAGCCAACAGGCGCGGTCGAATTTCCGCCGCCCAAGCCCGAATGGCCTCCCAATTCCGATAATCACCCTGAACGGTATGACCCGAGGGCATAATCGGCTGCCGGGTCGGATCGAGGGCGCCGGCAAATAGCCCCAAACCGACCGGCTCGATTTGAGGGGCGGCTTGCCGCACCGGTTCCATATAAGCCAGAACCGTGTGGCGACTGTCTTGCGTATCGCTGACCATGGTCAAGCAAGTGGTAAAGTAGGCCACCGGGATATGCTGAAACTTAGCTTGATGGGTTTCCAGAAACGTAAAAGCCTCAGGCAGCCAGCGCCCGGCTCGAATTGAACTACCTAAAACCAGCGCACGATATTCGTCAATATCAACCACATCTCTAACATGGCAAACATCAACAGTAATGTTAGGGTCTTGCTCGATGACCTGCCCCACCACTTCAGCGACTTCACCGGTTGATCCACTAACACTCGCGTAAGCTACTAAAATTCGTTTGTCCATAAGAGTACCTCCCCGGGTATCTATCATCGGTCTGAGATGTCGCGCAGCATCGAGCGTATTGAATTGGGGCAGTGAGGGCCGCGTCGAAAATGGTGGGTAAAACCGACTATATGAGCAATCAATTTATCTGATATATCATAGATATATCGCAGCGCACTAAAAGTGAGGGTAGTTTACTATAGGATTTGATATTTTGTCAATAGTCTGCCTCTCGGCAACGGGCTTTGACAGTGGAGTCAGGTGATGTTATATTTACCCATTACCGCAACCCATTCACCAAAATATCATTAACCAAGAGGAGGAGTAATGAGAAAAAATATAGTGAGAGTTGAGTATTTAATTTTACTGTTAAGCTTAGTGTGGGGACTGACGGCCTGCGGTGGAGCCGCCCCTACTCAGGCCCCGCCTGCTGAGGAGCCGGCCGCTGAAGAAGCTGCCCCAACCGAAGAGGCTGCCCCGGCGGAGGAAGCCGCTCCGGCTGAAGAAGCCGCCGACGAAGCAGTGGCCACTAAAGATGTCACCATCAAATTAGTCGAGAACCCCTGGTCCGGCTCACAAGTGAATGTGGCGGTTGCCAAAATTTTGCTTGAAGAGCAGCTAGGCTATCCCGTGGAGATCACCAGCCTCGACGAGAACGCGCAGTGGTCGGCCTTAGCCAGCGGCGACTTAGACGCCAGTCTGGAAGTATGGCCCTCCGGCCACGCCGACAACGCGGCATTATACATCGATGAGCAAGGCAGCGTGGAAAATATCGGTCTGTTAGGGCCGGTGGGGGTTATCGGTTGGTTTATGCCGTCGTATGTCTTGAAAGATCATCCTGAGATGGCTACCTGGGAAGGCTTCACCAGCCCGGATGCCGCTGCCCTTTTTGCCACCGCCGAAACCGGCGATAAAGGGCAGTTTCTGGCCGGTGACCAAAGCTGGGTGCAATACGACGCCGATATTATCAAAAACTTGGGCATGGATTTTGAGGTCGTGACCGCCGGTTCAGAAGAGGCGCTGCTGGCCGCGCTCGATTCAGCCTACAGCCGCGAAGATCCGATCCTGTTCTACTTCTGGACGCCGCACTCAGTTCACGCTCAGTTTGATCTAACCCAGGTTGAACTGCCGCCTTACAGTGACGAATGTTACGCCAAAATTCCCGAAGGTGGGGTTGACTGCGCTTATCCGTCCGATGACCTTTACAAAATTGCCTCAGCGAAATTAGCCGAGAAAGCGCCTGAAGCCTACCAATTCTTGAAGAATTTCAACTACACTACCCAAGATCAGATTCAAATGATCGCCGCCGTGGAGTTAGACGGTAAAACGCCGGAAGAAGCGGCTCGCGCCTGGATCGATGCCAACCAGGACGTCTGGCAAGCCTGGCTGCCTTAAAGAAACAAACGTATTTACCTTGAATCGATAATGGAGGTAGGCCAGGGCAATTGTAAATCAACAAATTAATCGAGGAATAACAAAGCAAGCTTTGTTGCTCCGACACATTTATCGATTAATTTCTAAAACCGCAAATGCCCTGGCCTACTGACTTTTAGTGGTGGCCCTTAATCTCCCGATTCTTAGCCCATGCCTGCGTAATTCGATCTAAAATCATCGCCAGAATGACGATAGCGATCCCAGCCTCGATGCCCCGGCCTAAATCGCGCATGGGGTTAGCCAGCCCTTTGACGGCTAATAACCCCAACCCACCGCCGCCGACTAGCCCGGCGACCACAACCATAGCCAACACCATCATAATCACCTGATTGACCCCCAACGCAATAGCCGGCAGCGCCAGCGGGAGCTGCACTTTGAACAGCGTCTGCCGGGGCGTCGAGCCAAAGGCGCGGGCAGCTTCGATGGTTTCCGATGAGATTTGCCGGATACCCAAGTTGGTCAACCGGATGCCAGGCGGGAGGGCGTACAGGATCGAGGCGATAATGCCCGGAATCCGGCCCACATTGAAAAGAATAATAACCGGAATTAAGTAGACAAAGAAGGGGATGGTCTGCAACGTATCGAGGATGGGTTTGAGAAACGCCTCAACATTATCACTCCGCGCCGAAAGAACGCCCAGCGGAATTGAAATGAGAACGGTCAGAAGCACGGCTACGATGACCTGGCTGAAGGTGTTCATCGTGTCTTCCCACAAGCCCAGCAGCCCGATGCCAAACAAGCCGGCCGCCGAGAAAATCGCCAACCGCCAGCCGCCCACCGAGTAGGCAATCACCGCTACGCCCAAAATGACCAGCGGCCACGACAGCCAATCTTGTAAAAACGCCCGGATGGGATTGAGCGTGTAGAGCAGCAGAAAATCGCTGAGCGGTCCGGTGCCGATGGGGGTATCGCCAATTTGGTACAGATTATCCCGCATCCAATCGACCCCGGTATCGACCGGCCGGCCTAGATCAAACACCCAGCTTTCCGGAAATTCCTGGCCGTAGGGGGCGACGCTGTGAATAACCAACATTCCCCCTAACAACACCAGCGAAGCCACCAAGAAGGCATGCCCGCGCACAAAACCGGCGGTCGCAGCAGCGGTGTCCTTTTGGCTGGTTAGCCCCATGATAGCTTCGATCAACACCGCCACGCCGGCGGCAATTCTGCGCGCCAGCCAGGCACATCCAGCCATAATGATCGCCAGACCTCGCTCAAAGCCGCGCACGACAGCAAAGCGATCCCAACTATTGGGCAGCAGTTGAAAGCCGTGATCATGCGGCGATCGGGTGATGGTTTGCTGCTGGCTAAAGCCGTAGCTAATTCGGTCGAGCAGAATCGCCATAAAAACAATGGCCATACCGGCGATAAAACCTCGTCCCACTTGCTGTTTCTGTAAGGCAATCAGCACCTCGTTACCCAGCCCGCCTGCGCCGATCAGGGCTGCAATGACCACAATACCAAAGGCCATCATAATAGTCTGGTTCACGCCGGCGATGATGGTCGGCATGGCCAGGGGAATTTGGACTTTGAATAAGGTCTGGCGGGGGGTCGAGCCAAAGGCGCGGGCCGCTTCAACTGCCGAGGGAGTGACGCGCCGGATGCCCAGGTTAGTCAGGCGGATAGCGGGCGGTAGAGCGTAAATTACCGTGGCGATAACGCTGGGCACGCGGGCGATCCCAAAAAAGAGTAGAACCGGAATCAGGTAGACAAAAGCCGGCAGCGTCTGCATCACATCGAGCAGTGGGCGTAAGGCGGCTTCAAATCTATCGGAACGGGCGGTGAGAATCCCCAGGGGAATCCCAATCAGCAAAGCGATGATCACCGAGACGGCCATCAGCGCCAGCGTTAGCATGCCTTCGTCCCACAAGCCCATAAAACCCATAAACAAAATGGCAAAGGCCGAAAACAGAGCAACTCGAAAGCCCGCGGCAGCCTGCCCCACCAAAAAGGTGGCCATAACGACCACCGGCCACGGCAGCCACAGTAAAACTAATTCTATTTGCCGGATTGACCAATCAACGGCGTCGCTAATGGGATCAAAAAACAAGGTAAAGAGCGGATGGGTGAGCCGGTTGCGAATGGTCCAGCGTTGGAAGTTGTCGAGCGGTTCACGCAGGTGAATGTCCCACGCTTCGGGGAAATCGGCTGATTCTGTGGTCAGGCTGTCTACAATCAATGGCAGCAACAAAATAATACCGAGGACGATCAGGTATGTCACATCTCGTTTATGAATTTGGATATAACCGCTAATTGATTGCCAACTGACCATCGTATCTATCCCTTAAGCCTCTCTATTCTCTTTTAGTCGGATCAGGCGTCGGTTCGCTCTAACTTTCTTTCATGGCGCCGCCTAAAGCCATAATCACCGCGGCCCGATCAACCGAGCCAAGCAGGTTGCGACTACTGTCAACCACCGGCACCGGTAGATCCGTGGCCGCGACAATCGAAAGCAGGTCGCTTAAAAATGTGTGGGGGGAAACCGTAGGTTGGTGGTCGTTGACCAGGGGTCTGACCGTTTCAGTCACAGTAGGCACGGCCTGATCGATCTGGTCGCGCGAGACGATACCCAGAAAACGGCCGTTTTCGGCATTGATGAAGGCCACCCGGCTGGGCCGATTTTGCAGCCGAACTTGCACCCGCTCCGGCGACTCATTTTCCGAGCAAATAACTTCACACGGCTGCATAATCGCCCGGGCCGACAGCACCCGCGAACGGGGCACATCTTTGGTAAACTCGCGGACGTAATCGTTGGCCGGGTTGAGAATGATCTGATCGGGGGTGCCGACCTGCACAATTTCCCCGTCTTTCATAATGGCGATGTCGTCGCCCAGTTTGACCGCTTCCAGAAAATCGTGAGTGATGAAGATGATCGTTTTCTGCATCATCTTTTGCAGTTTGATCAACTCATCCTGCATTTCCCGACGAATAAGGGGATCGAGGGCGCTGAAGGGTTCGTCAAAAAAGAGGATTTCAGGGTCAACGGCCAGGGCGCGGGCAATGCCCACCCGCTGCTGCATACCGCCGCTCAGTTCGCCGGGGTAGTGATTTTCCCAGCCGGTTAGACTGACCAGATCGAGCACGGTTTGGGCGCGTGTGTGTCGGGTACTTTTTTCGACTCCCTGAATTTCCAGACCGTAAGCGACGTTGTCGATCACTTTACGATGGGGAAACAGGCCGAAGTGCTGGAAGACCATACTCATCTTGCGGCGGCGCAGCAGGCGTAACTGCGCTTCAGACATGGCCGTTACATCTTCACCTTCGATGATAATCTGGCCGCTGGTCGGCTCGATCAAACGCGAGATACAGCGGACCAGGGTCGATTTGCCGCTGCCCGACAAGCCCATCACCACGAAGGTTTCGCCGGCTCGCACCCCAAAAGACACGTTTTTCACAGCCACCACGTGTCCGGTCTCCTCTAAAATTTCAGCGCGAGACATATCAGGCTTGAGCAGTTGTTTAACCTGCTCAGGATGCGGCCCAAAAATCTTCCATATTTTTCGACAGGAAACTTTGAAATTTGACTCTGCGGTAGCCATCACCAACTCTTTCTTCCAGGATGATGACAATTATATGGGTTTGCCGGAAAAGTCAAAACAAGGCTAAGTGATTGGCAAATCTAAATTGGCTACTGTAGATTTGCCAATCAACTTGGAGGCAAGGAGAAATTAATCTACAGTGTTAACTTCTACATACTCTTCGATTTCACGCTCATCACTGTGCTG
Source organism: Anaerolineae bacterium (assembly GCA_020433785.1). The sequence continues at coordinate 3,093 of JAGRCC010000018.1, read as the reverse complement.
AATTTCGTAGCCTAACTCTTCGAAGTAGGCTTGCACGCGTTCAACGTCTTGCCAGCGAAAACGGGCATAGTGGGCCAGCCCTAAATCCCCACCGATTTCATCGACCAGCGGTTGAGCAATATCGCGAATGTTTTCTTTAGAGAACACAGGCAGTTGAACGGTGAGATCGTACTCGTAACCTCCGGAGTAATCCGGTTGGTTTCTAATGAAGTTGAGTGGCTTATTCATAAGGTTACTCTCCCTAAAAGCTTAACTATTACTCATTTACCAAAAAAACACAGCAGCATGGCGAGATGTTGCTGTATTAAACACCAAGCTTACTATGCCTCAGTTATTTTCGCAAGATCTTAGCAAAGTTTTAGTAGAAGTATGTTGGAACAAACTTGAAATTTTGTTAGAGTTGCTCAATTGTTTGTTTCAGACAACCTGCCATCCGGGCATACTCGACAAAACCGGGTATTCCCGGTAAAATCTGGAGCGATCTTGTGAGACTCGATTTCCCTTAAACCAACCCGAGGGTAACCATGACTAAGAAAGCCAAAATAACTTACGCCTCGCCAGATGATCCACTCATCAAGAGTATTATGATCCAGGCTATCGAACTGTTGTCCGGCAAACGACGTCTGGAGAAATTATACAACGGCCTGCTCGGTGAGCATGAGGGCAAACCTTCTTTTTGGGGCGCGGCGTTGGACAGCTTGCAGGTAAAATTGGATTATGATCCCATTCAGTTGGCCAAAGTACCCCGAACCGGACCGGTGATTTTTATCGCCAACCATCCTTTTGGCGTGATCGACGGCATCACCATCTGCCACCTAACTATCCTGGCCCGCGAAGATTTCCAAATATTGATCAACAGTTCCCTGTGTCGAGCCGAACACCTAACCCCATATTTTTTGCCAATCGACTTCAACGAAACCGAAGAGGCGGTCAACGTCAACATTAACTCCAAAAAACGGGCTATCGACATTTTACGCGACCAGGGCACCATTGTAATTTTCCCCGCCGGTGGCATTAGCACCTCTGAGTCGGCGTTCGGACCGGCCACCGATTTAGAATGGAAGACATTCGCCGCCAAGCTGATCCAAACAACCCAGGCGACCGTAGTGCCGATCTACTTCCACGGTCAAAACAGCCGCATCTTCCAGATTGCCAGCCAATTCAGCTTAACGCTGCGGTTGTCACTTATTGTGCGTGAGGTCAACCGGCAAATCGGCACTACCGTTCGAGTCACCATCGGTGATCCGATTCCCTATCGAGAACTGTCCACGATCAAAAAGAAGAAGGAATTAACCCGCCATTTACGGCGGATAACTTACGAACTGGGCACTCAATCTGAAAAAAGGGAACGATTGCCAAAGCGGCGCGGCTGGGACTTGTCCTACTGACCATGACCGATCTGTTTAACGCCGCCTATTACAATAGCGTCGATCAAATTTTTCACGCGCCTTGGACCGCCGCCAAACTGGCCCGACTGGAGTTGGTGCAACAGTCTATCAAAACGCTCTGGCCGCAGGGCCATCCGACCCATCTAATTCACGTCACCGGCACCAGCGGCAAAGGTTCGACCTGCCGTTTTCTGGAGGCCGGACTATCGCTGCTGGGGCCAAGCGGCGCGTTTCTCAGCCCTCATATTTTTGACTACCGCGAACGCTTTAGCCTTAACGGTCAGCCGGCGGCTCAGGATGAGGTGGTGGAAGCCTGGGAAAACAAGATCAAACCATTCACTGTGGGACTGGCATTATCCAACCCGCAACATGCCCTAACGTTTCATGAGGTCAACATTCTCATTGCCCTGGCCTTGTTTGAAAAGCACGGCATCGAACGAGCCGCCTTTGAAGTCGGTGTTGGCGGTCGATACGATCAAACGCGGGCGCTCGATTACGTGGCGACCGTTTTGACCAATATCGGCCATGACCACGAACACATGCTCGGCCAAAAAAAATGGCAGCGCGCCTTAGATAAAGCCGGCATCGCCCGTCCAGGCGTTCCTTTTTTTACCAGCGAGTCGGATGAGGAAATGCTGCGGGTTATCGCGGGTGTATGCGAGTCCGTCGAAGCGCCGCTCCACCACATCGATCAAGCTAATACGACCACGTTGACAACGCGATTAGCTGCTCTACCGGCCGACATCCAACCTCGCAGCGAACTACTAACCACGCCTTACCAACAACAAAACGCCGCGCTTAGTTTAGCCGTCATCCAACATCTATATCCCGAAATCGACCAGGCGGCGGTCCTGCCAAAATTCTTGACGGTTAATCTGCTGGGCCGGTTATTGCCGGTCGAAGACAACGTCTATGCCGATATCGCTCACAACCCGGAAAAGATCAGTGCCTTCACCCAAACCGTAACCGAAAAATTCGGCCAGCGGGGTAAAATCTTCGTTGTCGGCGTGTCCGGTTTCCGTACTCCGGCGACCATGTTCGGCCCGATTATGGCCATCGCCAAAACGGTCATCGTCACCAGCGCCTCGTACAAAGGGCAAGACCCCACCTCGGTTAAAAAAGCTATTGACGCCATCGCCGGGGCCACCCCCGTCTTCGTCATTCCCGACTCGCAACAGGCGCTACAGTTAGCCAAATCGATGCGCGAGCCGGATGACGTCATCATCCTGACCGGCTCGGCCTACCTGATCGATCAGGCCCTTAACCCCGATCCGTACCTGCGTTATCTCAATGCCACTCAAGGCTGGCGGGAGATCGAGGAGATCAACGTCGATGGACGGGTGCAGTTTAAACTGCCGGGGAGGTAGCTTGTTAGGTTTTATCCAATCTCACATTTAACCGGCCGGCCGCCCTGCTGCGCCGAGGCGTGAAGCGCGTCCCACAGCCTGATCATCCGCAGGCCGATTTCCGGCGGGCTGGGATTGGGCATTTCGCTCCGCCGAACGGCCAAAAACTGCTGCCATACGCCCAACGACGGTGGGCATTTGACCGGCTGCAACTGCGTTTCGCCGCGACGCTGCACCCGCAAGGAAGCGCCCCAAATACCCGTTTGTAAAACGCCGTCCCGGCAAAAAACCCGAACATCCGATTCACAGACGTCGATGGTGTCGCCGCAGGCGTTGAACGTCACCAGCGCGCCCGAGGC
>JAGRCC010000254.1 GCA_020433785.1 Anaerolineae bacterium | reverse complement strand
GTAAACATTTCGTCCCACCAAAAGCTCCAGTGTCCAAGTTTATAAAACCGTAATGCCGCCGCCAAAGCAACAATTGCACTTAGAATAATGTATTGGTAGTGCGGTACAGTTTGCCAATCTCGATAACTTTGGGGTGTATACTTCGTCATAATAAATCCCTCTCACTAATTATTCCATCATATTCATGCAGATGGACGCTTTAATTATTAAAGTACTTATCACATAACAGTTCAGGTATTATTGACACTTTATTGAATTCAAAAACGTTGGTGGCATCAACGCTGCGATTAACCCAATTAAATGCCAATGATATGGTCTATTGAACCGTTATAACAGTATTGATAAAACACGACTTTATCCTCGTAGAATTATTTCGCCTAGAACTGGAACCGGGATAAAGCGCTTACGAAATAGTCCGTTAACACTCGATTTCGCATTTTTGACTAACATACCAATAGATTAACAGATATTTATCATAAAGCCGTGAAAAAAACATATAAAATGAGTTAGGAAATCAAAGCAAATGAACTTAAAAGGATTTACACAAAGCAAGGTGACTATCCCTTATTGGCGATAAATTAGCCTCAGTAGACAGTCACCCTTCTAACTGTGTAAGTTCTAGCCAAACCTTATTAGGGTGTTTGAACCTATGATAAAAAAACGGGAGCTGTATAGTAACAGCTCCCGTTTTTATGGCTTAATTACTTAAGGATAAACGGTAGGAATATCTGGCTGTTGGCAGGAGAGCTGACGTTGGCCACTTTAATCGAGAAGCTCTGAGTAGCTGTTCCTTCTGAGTTTATGCCCTTCACTGTCACATTGAACGTTCCTACTGCATTGGGTGTCCAGTTGATCACCCCGGTCGTTGCGTCAATGGTCATCCCGGTCGGAACCGGGGCCACCAAGCTGTAAGTGGGCATCGGCAGACCCGTCGCATTCACATCGTAACTGTACGCCTCCCCAATTGTGGCTTGGGTCACAGGGGTCGAGGTGATATTAGGCGCAGACTTATGGTCGGCTACCTCAATCGTAAAGGTCTGAGACGCCGTTCCTTCTGAGTTTATGGCCTTCACTGTCACATTGAACGTCCCTAGCGTATTGGGCGTCCAACTGATTACCCCGGTCGTCGCGTTGATGGTCATTCCGGTCGGGTGCGTCGGCAGTTCGTAGGTGGGCGTCGGGTTGCCGGTTGCATTCACATCATAAGTGTAGAGAGCGCTCTTCAGAGCGACCGTCACCGGGGTCGAGGTGATCTTCGGCGGCCGTTCGCCACAGTAAGCCCGGCCACTACCGGCGTTGTAATGCTCGGTAATCTCAGCCTGAGTTAAGGCGCGCTTGTAGATAGCCACCTCATCCAGCGTACCATTGAAGAAGTAGTGGGGTGAGTTAGTGAGGAAGTAACCTAGATTCAATGGATTATTATTGCTGAAATTCCCTGTAAGTGCTTGGGTTACAGTACTTTTTAGAGCGCCATCGACATACAACTGGTGTACATTGTTACCGGCGTTTCGAGAAGCCACCAGATGATGCCACTTACCATCGTTCAACGCTTTGGTATCACTCAAATAGAGGTCAGTATTGGTGCTGTCTCGCAGTGAGAACGCTGCTGTGTTAGAACCATCCTCACAGCCCAGCCACCAGGTGGCCCCATTAGCGGCATACTTCCCAAGAATGACTTCGTTACCGGCGCAGACTTGGGTTGTTTTGATCCAAGCCTCCAAGGTAAAGCTGTCGCTATTGGTCCAGTCTAGGCTGGCGCTATCGGCCACATTCACTATGTCATCGCCGCTGAAGCTCATCGCGCCGCCTATAATCCCTGTACTTGGCGTCGGGCAACTATCGGCAGTACAAGTAGCGGTATTGGTGCCATGAGAGTCGGCAAAACTGGTCGGACTGCCAACTTCATTGAGCTTCCAGTATGAGATTATATCTGCCGGGCAGACGGAAACCGCGACGTTAATGGTAAAGGTTTGGGTGGCCGTTCCTTCCGAGTTGCTGGCAGTTACCGTAACGTTTACCGGACCGCTCGCGGTTGGCGTCCAACTGATCACCCCTGTGGTGGGGTTGATGGTCATACCGCTTGGGACAGGCGCCGCCAGATCGTAGGTCGGCGTGGGACTGCCTACCGCGTCTACATCGTAGTTGTAGGCTTCGCCCACCGCCGCTTGGGTGACCGGGGTCGAGGTAATGACCGGCGCGGATAGAGCAGCCACAGTAATCACAAAGCTCTGGGTGGCCGTTCCTTTCGAGTTGCTGGCGTTCACCGTAACGTTTACCGAGCCAACAGCCGTCGGGGTCCAACTAATTACCCCAGTAGTGGAGTTAATGGTCATGCCGGCCGGGATGGGGGCCACCAGAGCGTAGGTCGGCGTCGGGTTGCCAGTCGCATTCACATCATAGCTGTACGGCTGGTTTACCGTTACTTCTGTCACCGGCGTTGAGATAATGACCGGCGCTTGTTGACCACAGTAGGCTTGGCCGCTACCAGCGTTGTAGTGGCTCGTAATTTCACCACTACTCAGCACGCGCTTGTAGATAGCCACTTCATCCAACGTACCAATGAAGGGAAAATCGGGTGAATTGGTTATGTAGTAGCCCAGGTTTAACGGACTGCTGTTGCTGAAGGTTCCCGTAAACGAATAGGTCGAACTGGCTTCCGAGACGCCATCAACATACAGATGGTGCTCATTAGTGGCAGCATTTCGAGTAGCTACGAGATGATGCCACTGCCCATCGTTTAGATCTTTGGTGCCCTCCAAAGTAAGCGTGTTAGAGGTGCTGTCTCGCAAAAATAGCCCTGCGGTATTAGAGCCATCTTCACAACCCAGCCACCAGGTAGCCCCGGAACTGGCATACTTGCCGAGGATGACTTCGGTTCCGGTGCAGGCCTGAGCGGGTTTGATCCAGGCTTCCAGGCTAAAGCTGTCGCTATTGGCCCAGTTGAAGCTGGCGCTATTGGGTACATCGACCATATGGTTGCCGTTAAAGACCAGCCCACCGTTTACAATCCCGGCGCCTGGCGTCGGGCAGCTACCCGGGGTACAAGTGCCGTTATTGCCGCCATAGCTATCGATGAAATTGGTCGGGCTGCCCACTTCATCTAGCTTCCAATGGGCGGACATATCCGCCGGGCAAACTGAGGCCGTGACGGTGATGACAAAACTCTGGTTAGCCGATCCTTGGGAGTTGGTGGCAGTGACCGTCACATTGACCGAGCCGGTGGCATTGGGCGTCCAACTGATCACGCCGGTGGTGGCGTTAATGGTCATACCGGACGGGATAGGGGCCGCCAGGGAGTAAGTCGGTTGCGGAACGCCGGTCGCATCCACATCATAGCCATACACTTGACCAACGAACCCTTGTGTGATCGGGGATGAGGTAAATACCGGGGGTGTTTGGCTAGCGACGTTAATTACGAAATTCTGGGTAGCTGTTCCTTGAGAGTTGGTGGCGGTAACCGTCACATTGACCGAGCCGGTGGCATTGGGCGTCCAACTGATCACGCCGGTGGTGGCGTTGATGGTCATGCCGGACGGGATGGGGGCCGACAAGGCATAGGTCGGCGTCGGATTGCCCATCGCGTTCACATCATAGCTGTATGGGGTGCCGACTGTCGCATCAGTCGTCGGCGTTGAGATAATCACCGGCGCTGTTTGACATTGCGGTAAAATCCCTTGAAGCGCGCTAAACCAAACAGCGGCCATTTTAGTGTAACCGGTGGCATAGGGATGCAAATTATCCCACATGTCGCCGCTAGGTTGAACGCTGTAAACCAGTCCGGCGCCGGTCTCCATGTCGACCATTGAGACTTTGTCGCCCGCCGTCTGCCGGGCCTGCACCATTGCCGCTACATCATTATTAAAGGCGGTCGTAGTTGGGCTGGTCGAAACCCGATTGATAATACGCGCTACCAAAACCGTAACTTCTGTATTTTTATCAGTCTCATATTGGTCAATGCTATCGAGGATATCCTCAACTCGTGTTACGGTACTATTAGTGGTCCCTAGTCCGTTGGTGCCAATATGAAGTAAGACTACGTCGGCTGGGTTGGCGGTCAGAAAATTGTAGACCTCGTCGTCAATTTGCTTGGGCGTCCAGCCACTGTGGCCTTCGTGATTCGGATCGAATCCTTCGGGGGCATAATAACTCCCGCTGTTGAAACCTCCCACAAACTCCACACTGTAGCCAGCGGAAATCAGACTTCGCCATAAATCAAGGCGATACGAGATCATTTTTTCATCTACATCAACACCCGAAGAGTATCCCTCAGTAATAGAATCACCTAACGGCATAATTCTTATCGGGTTACCACAACTCAAGAGATTAGGCTGAGCCGCATACACCCTAGTAGGAAATCGAAAGGTTCCTACTAAGGTAAGGAGCAATACAGCAAAAAATGTTATGATACAAATATTTAATTTTGAATACCGCATATTGTTTCTCCGTCTCAAGCTCTGGTTCGGCTTCAAATCACTTTATTAAATAGTGGATTATGACCGATTTGGTTAGATCTAAACTGGCGATAGAGCCAGACTTTGCTCACTATAGAAGAAATTCATGCTAAAAAGCATAAAAATAGTCTTTAAATAAAGTTTGAGTTTATTTTTGACTTCTAACTTATTTCTAAGCCAATTCCAACAGCTTTATGATTAAACCTTGTTACACTGCGGCAAGTAATTAGTTGAAACTACACTAATCGAAAGAGTTATATGAGAGCAATATTCCTCGACCGAGACGGCGTTATTTGTGAAAATCGATCTGACTACGTCAAAAGCTGGCGAGAATTCAAATTCCTGCCGGGGGCAAAGCAAAGCCTGGCCGCACTGCGGTATTTAGGGTTACCTATTATTGTGGTAACCAATCAATCGGCCATTGGGCAAGGTCTGGTACCGGCCAGTGTTGTGGAAAATATTCATCAGCGGATGATAGCGGAAATCCAGGCCTACGGTGGTCAGATTAGCCATGTGTACTGCTGTCCGCACCATCCGCAAGAAGGTTGCGATTGTCGCAAGCCGCAGCCGGGCATGCTGTTGCAAGCAGCCCGGGAGTTGGGGGTTGACCTAAGCCGATCTTATATGGTCGGTGACGCCATGACCGATTTGAGGGCAGGCCAACAAGCTGGCTGTCACCCAATTATGGTTTTAACCGGTCGTGGATTGCCCCAGTTAACCCCCGCCTTTACTTCTATGAATACACCGTTCACTATCACGCGTAATCTAATGCAGGCCGCCGGTTATATTTATCGGCTTGAGCGCCCCAAGGTTCAGGTGACCGGGCCGGATGAGAGTAATACCTTGCCGCCGCGAGAGTTTAGTCTGCTGGCCAACAACCTTTCACTACAGAAATAAACGGCAATAATAATGGATCAACTTCGTTACTACATTTCAGGGCAGGCTTCTTCTGTGCCTCGCTATATCTTAGAACAGCTCATCTTGGGGCTGTGCGGCTGGGTCCCTTCGGTGTTGGGTATCGGCCTGCGAGCCTTGGCCTATCGAACCATCATGACGCTCAATGGCACCCCGGCTATTGAGGCCGGAGTTCGTATTGCTCACGCCAGTGGGGTTCGCCTGGGGAAAAGCGTCTATTTAGACCAGGGGGTTTATCTTCATGCGCTGCCCAACGGCATTACCATTGGCGACAATACCTTCATTATGCACCACACCATGCTGCACGTTTTCAATTTTAGAGGGTTGCCGCAAGCCGGAATTACGATTGGCAATAACTGTTTCTTAGGAGAATACAATGTCATTCGCGGTCAGGGTGGGGTACAGATTGGGAATGATGTCTATACTGGGCCGATGGTTCAGATGGTTGCCGTTAATCATGTTTACCAAGACGCTAACCGGCCTATTCGCGAACAGGGGATTACGGCCCAGGGTATCATTATTGAAGATGATGTTTGGATTGGGGCCAACGCTACCATTGTTGATGGGGTGACTATCGGTAAAGGTAGCATTATTGGGGCCGGTTCAGTCGTCACGCGAGACATTCCGCCCTATAGTATTGCCGTCGGCACACCGGCCAAACGCGTTAAAGATCGACGGGAATTGGTCGATAATCATCGACAGGATGCAGGTGTATTCTTTGGCGCCCTGGAAGAATTTCGGCGCTGATTTAATCCATATAGAAAATAATTAGTAGAAATATTATTGTTTCAAAACGACTTGACTTACTCACGGAGGTATGTTGTGAACACATTATCAGTAGTCATTCCTGCACTTAATGAAGAGGGTGGCATCGCCGATATCATCGAACGCGTGTTATCAATTAAGGCGGGTTTGAAGAAAGTTGGCGTTGACGATTTAGAATTGATTGTAGTCGATGACGGATCGAAAGATCGGACGCCTGAGATTATCAGAAGCTATCCGGAGGTTGTGCTCATCCAACACCCGGTCAACCGAGGCTATGGGGCGGCCATTAAAACCGGCTTCCGCCACGCTCGGGGCAATTTGTTGGCTTTTCTGGATGCCGATGGCACCTATCCGCCGGAATATTACCCACAGCTTTGCCGGCCTATTTTGGAAGAGAATGCCGATTTGGTCATCGGTTCACGGATGGCCGGGGCCGATAGCGAAATGCCGCTGGTTCGCCGTGTCGGCAACACCATTTTTGCGGCGCTGGTCAGCATCATTAGCAACCGCCGCGTCACCGACAGCGCCAGCGGCCAGCGCGTTCTGCGCCGCGATGTGCTATCACATCTCTATCCCCTGCCCGACGGCCTCAATTTCACGCCCGTAATGAGCACCCGGGCTATGCACGAGCAAATTAAGGTCACGGAAGTGCCTATTCCCTACCTGGAACGGGTAGGTCGCTCCAAACTGAGCGTGGTTGAAGATGGCATGCGCTTCCTGAACTCTATTTTGATGACGGCGCTTACCTACAATCCTACCCGTATTTTGGGTATGATTGGCACAACCTTAATCGGTTTGGGCTTCTTATCTGGGCTGTACCGAACCATTACCCGGAGCAAGGCCGCCCGTAAAGATTCCCAATTAGTCTCGTGGTTTGCCGGCTTGGTGCTGGCCTCGGCCGGAGCCAGTATCTTTTCAATTGGTGCGCTCTTTAATTACGTGGTGTCGATTTTCCACAAGCGGCCTATTCGCCAGGGTGTGTTTGGTACCCCAATTTTCAAAGAGCCATTGGAAAGCCGATTTGGTTGGTTAGGGATTGGCACAATTATTAGCGGGACACTGTTCTACAGCTTCGATGTTTGGCGGCGCTGGCATAAACCCCGCAGCCAGGATGTAGCGCCCTGGTTTGTACCGGCCGCCAGCACCATTATGGTCTTAACCGGCATTCAGTTGATCACCTCATGGCTTCTGTCCCTGGTTTTAGGTGAGCTAAGCCGGCGAGAAGCTCAAACCGAAGTTGATTTAGGGCAACTAACGCAGATGGCCGAAGAACAAAAAGAAATTTCCGCATCGGCTAAGGTTATCGTTTAGTTTACAGGTATGATCAGAGAAGAAAAACGCGTGTGATCAGAGTTACTTGAGGAGAATATCTATGTCGACAAGTGAAGAAATCAAATGGGTTAACTTGGGCACCCGCCCTATAAAAAAATTACGGCCGGCCGAATTTCCTGATATCAGCGCCCTCATGAAAGAACCGACTCAGGCCAAAAACCGGGGTCCGGAAACAGTGGACGTATTGCTGGTCAACCCGCCCACGCCGGACGGCGGCATCTGGATCCGCTCGCAGCACCGGGTTGGTCGCCGGTCGCGCGAAAATATGGTTTGGCCTCAAGTGGAACTGGCCACCTTTGCTGCCTGTTTGCATCCGGAATACAAAGTTGAAGTGGTCGACGCCAATGCAATGTACATGAGCTGGACCGAATTTGAAGAAGTTCTAAAGAAGAAGCGGCCTAAATATTACCTCACCCAAGTAACGGCGCCGACTTTAACTAATGATATGTACGGCATCTTCCTGGCCAAAAGTCAAGGGGCGGTGACCATCGCGTTCGGAACCCATGTAACCCCTAATACCTTAAATACGATGGTCGATTACCCAGCTGTTGATTATGTCATCCGGGGTGAACCGGAACTGACGCTGCGTGAATTGATCGATGCCTTGGATGGCAAAACGGCCAGTAACAAGCACATGACTCATCTCATGGAAAAAACCGATCCGACCTGGCAACCCATTTCCCCCGAAATGGTAGCCAAAGGGGATATGAGTTCAATCAAAGGTCTGGGTTGGCGACAAAACGGTCAAATCAATATGAACCCCGATCGACCCTTTGTCCCGGACCTGAACGAGCTGCCTTTGCCAATGCATGAACTACTGCCGCTGAACAACTACCGGCTGCCACTGATCAAAGGGCCGTATGCCTTTGTTGTACCCAGCCGGGGTTGTCCGGCCGGTTGCAAGTATTGCATCAAGCACGTCAGCTACAACTACTCGGTTCGGGTTCGCACGGCGGAAAATGTAATGAAGGAGCTATGGCACCTGAAAAAGTTGGGGATCAACAACGTGATGCTCTACGCCGACCTGTTTACCGTCAACCGCGATCACGTTATCAGCATTTGCAAGGCCATGATTGAAGAAAAGATCAATATGAAGTGGATGTGTAACAGCCGGGTTGACTATGTGGATGAGGAAATGCTGGGGCTAATGGGTCAGGCCGGCTGTCATATGATCTCTTGGGGCATCGAGTCCGGCTCTGAAGAGGTGCTGAAACGCGCTCGCAAAGGGGCCAATCCGGCCAAAGCCAGAGAATCCCTGACATGGGCGCGCAAAGCCGGTATCAAAAACTTTGGCTACTTCATCATCGGTCTGCCCGGCGAAACGGAAGAAACGATTCAGCAAACTATCGCCTTCTCCAAAACCCTGCCGTTGAATGTGGCTATCTTCCATATCGCCGCACCTTATCCCGGCACCCCCTTCTTTTATGAAGTGGTCGAAAATGGCTGGTTCCGCCCCGGCACCAACTGGGAAGAGGTCGATATGGACAAGTCAACCGTGCTGGACTACAGCGAAATCGGCCTAACCGCGGAACGGCTCAACTACTGGCAAAAGCGGGCCACACGCGAGTGGGCGCTGCGGCCGGAGCCAATCTGGACTATCGTTAAAGGGCTTAATACCTGGCAGGGCTTCAAAAGCGCCGTTAGCGCCGGGCTACAAACCCTGTCGTTTATACGCAGTTAACACCAACCACCACCTTGTAACGCATGCTGGAGTGGAGAACGTCAACATTGGCGGTTTCTAAACTCCAGCATCTATTTGTAAGGAACCCTTTCCAATGCAGCGTATGCTCGGCGTCTCAGATAAGCGACGATTATCAATGGCTACGGCCATTCGAATATTAAAAAAACCAAAGGCCAAAAAAGAGGCCAAAAGGTTTGTAAAATATGGTATTGTTGGCGTATTAGGCACGATTATTGATTTTGGCGTTCTAAATTTTCTCATTTTTGTAATGGGCTGGAGCACGCCATTTGGGAAATTTGCAGCCAATATCGTTTCTACCAGTGTCGCGATTATCAGTAACTTTATCTGTCATCGGTCTTGGACTTTTCCTGAATCACAATCGCGCCGAAGGGACACCCAACTTATTCAATTCACATTGGTATCGTTGGTGGGATTGTTGCTCAATACCCTCGTCTTTTATTGTGCCAGTCATTACTTTTTTGAATTATTTTTACCAATGGCCATTGCCGTGCAATTAGCTAAAGCTACGGCCTCGGCGGTCATTCTCTTCTGGAATTTTGGGGCCAACCGGCTGTGGACCTATCGAGGTCTCTGACCTTGAAATCGTCAACGCTGGTGAGTCTCGGAAAGTAATTTATACGTTTAGGAGATAGCATTGATTATCACTCGAACTCCCCTACGGATCAGTTTTGCTGGTGGCGGTAGCGATCTGCCCGCCTTTTATGAGCAAGAACGTGGCGCGGTAGTGTCTACCGCTATTGACAAATATATCTACATCACCGTCAATCCCAAGTTCGATCACAAAATTCGGGCCAGTTACTCTATTACAGAAATTGTCGATAGCGTCGATGAGCTGCAACACGAATTAATCCGTGAAGCCATGTACCTGCTCAACCTACGAGAAGGCATTGAAATCACCTCGATTTCTGACATCCCTTCCCAAGGAACAGGCTTAGGCTCATCAAGCAGTTATACAGTCGGACTACTCAACGCTTTGTATGCTCATAAAGGGCATATGGCGGGTGCGGAGCGGCTGGCTTCGGAAGCATGTCATATCGAAATCGATCGCTGCCGTAAACCGATTGGTAAACAAGATCAATACATCGCGGCGTATGGCGGCCTCCAATCGATTCATTTCAATCCCGATGGCAGCGTTTACACCGATCCGGTGATCTGTTCTCCCGCTACGCGCAAGAAACTACAATCTCGCTTACTTCTGCTCTACACCGGGCTAACGCGCAGCGCCGATACCATTTTATCGGAGCAGACGCAACAAACCCGATCAAGTGAGGAAAAGCGCGCCTCGTTGCGATACATGGTTAGTTTGGCGGATCAGTTGTGCGAAGCGCTGGGCCGGGATGAGCTTGATGCGTTTGGTGAAATTCTGCACGCCGGCTGGTTAGAAAAACGTAAATTAGTTAGCAATATTAGTAACGATAAGATTGATGATTGGTATGAGCGTGCTCGAGCGGCTGGAGCCATTGGCGGTAAGCTGTTAGGTGCCGGCGGTGGTGGGTTCCTTCTTTTTTATGCTGATCCGGCCTTTCACGCAGATATTTGCCGGGCTCTGCCGGAGTTGCAGCGGGTTCATTTTAGTTTCTGTCCTCAAGGGAGTAAGGTGATTTATGTCGAAGAAAATGGCTATATGCCATAACTTCGAGTTAAACACCACTGATTACGTTCAATTGATCCAGAGGATAGCCGATTCATGGCCTCGGACACCATGACCCGCAACTGCTCTGATGCAATGGGGTAAGGCCACGATTAACATTTTTATAACAAAAAGGGAACTGCCATTATGCACGCAAAATCCGAAACGGTTAACACCAATTCCTTCAAATATGAATATGTATTTCTGGTTTTTGTGACTATCATTGCGGCGGGCTTGCGTTTTTACAAGCTTGGCGAATGGAGTTTATGGGGCGACGAAATTCTGACCATGTTGCGGGCACGCAGTGTCTTTCAAAATATCTTAAGTGATCCTTCAGTAGTCTACTATGTCCTAGCCGAAGCTGAAATCACCCACATATTGACTTATATTCCCCTGAAGTTATTTGGCATGACCGAGTGGGATGCGCGGCTGGCTCCAGCCCTGATTGGTATCTTCTCAATTCCCATCCTGTACTTTCCTATCAAGAAAATATTTAATCCCTCAGTCGGGCTAATTGCCGTTTCCCTGTTGGCCGTTGCGACTTGGCACATAGAATGGTCGCAAAATGCGAGATTTTATGTACTGCTCTTACTATTTTATTCGTTAGCGTTAATCGCCTTTTATAAAGGCATTGAAGAAGATAATCCGTGGTATCTGGTGCTGTCTGTCTTCTTCTTATACCTGGCCACTCGCGAACGATTGTTTTCGATGTTCTTTGTCCCGATCACGTTTGGGTATTTATTTCTCCTGATGATTTTGCCGGTTAATAAGCCGCGCGGCTTACGCCTTAGAAATTTTTTAATCGTATTTATCCCGGCGGGAATAATCGCCCTCTATTTTGGTGGTTTCTTTGTGGTAGAAGAAGGTGAATGGGAAGAGACTTTTGTTATCGTAACCCAGAACAGCTTCTCGGAGTTGCTTGTTTTATACATCGAAGCCATTGGCATACCCCTGCTATGTATGGGGCTGCTCGGGGGTATCTATATGTTGTTTACCGAAAGATTTAGAATTGCCCTGCTTTTAGGTATCAACGCCGCCGTCCCTCTATCAGCCATTCTCGTTTTATCGCAGATTCAATTTGTAGCCATTCGTTATACCTTCATTTCTCTAATCACCTTGGTCATCTTTGCCGGCTTTGCGGTGGTTGAACTCATATCCCAAACACCAAAATCGGCCAAGTTATTGGCTTTAGGCTGCGTCGCGATCTTATTTATCAGCCCGCTCAAAGAGAATTTTATGTACTACCAATATGAAAACGGTGCGCGAGCAAATTGGAAGGCGGCATTTGAACTGGTCGAACAGAATCAAAGACCGGATGACTTAATTCTTACAAATACCCATACTTTAGGTATGTATTATCTCAAAAATAATCAACACGTAATAGATATGATGGACATCGATCTTGAGTTTTTAAAGAAAAGTCAACATCGTATCTGGTTTGTACATAATAGGCGTCGGGTTAATCCGGATATTGTAATATGGATTGATCAAAACGCTAGATTAGTGGGTGTTTTTGATGTTCATCAAGATGAGCAAAATCATGAAATGCGCGTGTATCTTTATGATCCTGGTGAACCGCAAAAGTTCGCATCGCCTATATTTAGTAATATCCCATAGCAAATTGGCAAATAACATTGTTAGAAGCTGTTTTAAAAGTGAGAGTTTACAGAGTTGTCCACAGATTTACACGGATAATCACAGATTTTTATCTAAATTTTGATAGTATCTATGACCATCTGCGCCTATCTGTGGACCCTTGGAGGCTTTTAAAACAGTCTCTTAGTAAGCTATGTTTCTATCGGTCCATAATTACAACTTGATGCCAACAATGCCCATATGTTATGCTTTAGCATGATACTAAGTACACTGTAAATTAAGTTATTTTTCATATTTGTGATATGCTCCAGAAGAAACCAGCCATAGCCAATCTGGAGGAAAGATGAAAAAAGAACACGTAACTTTAAGTGAGACGGATCGTGAACAATTAACGAAGTTGATCGGAAAAGGGAGCCAAGCCACGCGAGTAATCAAACGAGCCCTGGCCCTCTTAGCGCTGGATGAAGGCCAAACGATAGCGGCCACAAGCCAGCAAGTCCACACCAGCAGGGTGAGTGTGAGACAGTGGCGAGACCGTTACCAGGAAGGCGGACTAGGCTTAGCCTTGTATGACCTGCCCCGGAGTGGTCGTCCAATTGAAATTGATGGACTGGAACGGGCGAAAGTAACGGCCTTGGCAGCAGCAAACCACCGGCAGGGTATGGACAGTGGTCCTTACGCTTATTAGCGGATAAGGCGGTTGAACTTGAATATTGTGAAAGTATCTCCCATACCAGTGTGAGCCATATTCTGAAAAAAACGAACTCAAACCGCACTTGAAGAAACAATGGTGTTTGGGTCAAATCAATGCTGTGTTCATCGCGCGGATGGAAATCTTGCTAAAGCCTGGGGATGTCAAAAAAGAGCATTATGAATATGAAAAAAACGGCGCCTGTGTGGTCTTGTCAGCGATTGAACCGCTTACTGGTCAACGCTTTAGCCGAGTTTTTTCGCAACGTCGCAAGGTAGAATACGCTCAGTTTATGCAAGAATTCGCCCAACTCTATTCGCAAGCCAAGAAAATAAGATTAGTCCAGGACAATCTCAACACCCACAATGCCTCTTCTTTTTACCAAGAATTTGTGGCCGAAGAAGCCTTGGCCTTAGCCCAACGCTTTGAATTTTACTATACGCCTACCTCCGGTAGTTGGTTGAATATGATTGAAATTGAGTTTTCGGCTTTAGCCAAGCAATGCCTCAATCGGCGTATCGCCACTCAAGACGAGTTGGAAAAAGAACTCTTGGCTTGGACGGCTGACAGAAACCGAAAAGCTGTCAAAATCAATTGGCAATTTTCCATTCAAACGGCCCGTAGCAAACTCAATCGACATTATAAAAAGCTTAATCCATCTAACTCAAAATATAAAGTAACTTAATTTACAGTATACTGAAGTGTGGCAAAAAATCTAACTTTCTTCTAACTCTCTTCACATTCAGTTCCGATTGTTGTATGTTAATATGATGTAGAAATTTGAGTAGGGAATTTCTACATCACTAAAAATGAAAAGGTTCTCAGTGTTTATGACTATTGTAAGAAAGTGGACATCTTTAGCTTTGCTATTAGTATTTTTGTTGGGGGGAGAGTGGTTTATTTCTTCACCAATAAGTGCTCAAGCAGAAGAAAATGGATGGACAAAACCAATTATTATTTTTGATGTGGACAATCAGGGGACAATATTTACACCAACACTAAGTACTGATCAAACCGGCACCGTCCATCTCGTCTGGCGAGTGGTGTTAGAAGATGGCGAGCAACTTATCTATTACATGAGAAAAGACAAGAATGGCTGGAGTGAACCCCTAGACATTGTCGCCGATCAGTCAGCTATATATCCGAATTTGGCCGCTGACTCTACAGGTTATTTGAATTTATTATGGCAAGGTCCAAATAATCAACTGCTTTACAGTCAGGCACGAGCCGATGACCCGATAACAGCTCACAGCTGGTCGAAACCCATGGTAGTTGACATTACCAATACTTTTTCGGAAATCGTAGCCGATCCCACCGGACGACTTCATGTGGTGTATCCCGGAGAAGGTATTCTAGGGCCAACCTATCAATTACTGAATACCACCGTAGGGACGCAGGGGTTTCCAATTAACATTGCTACAACCTCCAGAGTTGACGCCTCGGCCAACTATGTTCGTTTGGCCATTGGCGACAATGGCAGCCTCCACGCTGTCTGGACCGAGTTTCAATTGCCTGACGCCTGGCCGCCAACCGGTATATTTTATTCTCATTCTTTTGACAAAGGTAAAACTTGGTCTGAACCTCTAGAATTAGCCGGCGAAGGCTATAATCAAGCTAATATCGCCCTCATTAATAATGAGGTTCATGCGGTTTGGAATGGTATGGTTGGTGTTGGCGGACGTTATCATCGTTGGTCAGCCGATGAAGGTGATACCTGGTCAGATACAGTTCATTTAGACACATTTGGCCGCGATGGAAGTACCGGACTACCCCCTATCGCTGCTGACTCCGCAGGAAACTTACATTTATTAGTAACTGATGCAGATATTGATGGCGCTGGTTGTGCTATGTATCTTTCATGGCAAGATCAACACTGGACTCCCCCAGTATGTATTTCAGGATCTGACGCAAAAAGATCCAATTATATCGAAGAACCTGCTTTAACAGTGTCCAATGGCAATCAGTTACACGCCGTATTCTGGGATGATCGCCAACGCTTATGGTACACATCCAAACGACTTGATGTTCCTGGTGTCCCCCCCCTTCCATTTCCTACTCAATCGATCGAAATCCAAGTCACACCATCACCCCAAATAACAGAACCCAGCCCTTTACCTAAAAACACGCTGATGCCCATTCAGCCAAGAACAACGGTAGTTACAGGGGATGAATCAGAACAATTTAGAAGTTATAATCCGGCGGAGGCCATCGTTTTAGGACTAATTCCAGTAGTAATCCTCACCGGCGGCCTCGTAGCATTTCAGATATTTCGTCATAGAAATTGAAATTTACCCAATAATAATAATTCTTGAAGGGATTTAGAATGAGCGTTCAGTCTCCATACAACACTATCCAAGGCGCTATACCCCCGGCAACTAAGCCAAGAGTGGTCATTGAACCCAGCAGGCGTTTGCCTGGCCTCCAAATACAAGAAATCTGGTCCTATCGTGAGCTATATTTCTTTTTAGTTTGGCGAGATATTAAGGTTCGCTATAAGCAAAGTGCCCTGGGGGTACTATGGATCATACTCCAACCTTTAGTGACAATGGTTGTGTTTACTGTTTTATTTAATCAGGTGCTGGGGATTGGTTCTGACAGTAAGATCCCATACCCTATCTTCACCTATGTCGCATTACTTCCTTGGACTTACTTCTCAAGTACATTGAGCCGAGGGGCTATTTCGCTAGTTAGTGATAGAAATCTTATTTCAAAAATTTACTTTCCTCGGATAATCGTACCCAGTTCGCATGTATTAGCCGGCTTGGTTGATTTTGGTATTGCTTTTACGCTACTACTGGGCATGATGTACTTTTATAATGTTACAATCAGCGTACGAATCTTATTCTTACCTCTGGCTTTACTACTAGCAGTGGTCACAGTTTTAGGAGTTGTCTTGTGGCTGTCGGCCTTAAATGTGCAGTATCGTGACATACAGTACGTTGCACCCTTTTTAGTTCAAATCTGGATGTACGCCACCCCGATTATTTACCCAATTTCTCGCATTCCGGAACAATGGCAGTGGCTATATAGCCTAAATCCGATGGTGGCCGTTATACAAAGCTTCCGCTGGGTCCTCCTAGGCGACAACCTGGTTGGAGTCAATGTGTTCTCTATTTTAATTGCTATTCTTCTATTTATTTCTGGGATTATGTTCTTTAGACATACAGAACGAATATTTGCAGATGTGGTGTAACAAAAATGAGTAACTTTGCAATTAACGCTTTTAATATTAGCAAAAACTACAAACTTGGAACATTACGACACGATACCCTCCGCGATCAGATCACTTACGGAGTTAAAGCCTTATTAGGTACTAATGGTCGCAGCAAAGAGGGTTCTATCGACAATGATCATTTCTGGGCGATAAAGGGTGTGTCGTTTGATGTTAGTCACGGTGAAGTGGTAGGTATCATTGGGCGAAACGGCGCAGGTAAGAGTACACTCCTGAAAATCTTATCTCGAATAACTGAACCGACCACAGGAAAAATAGAGATCTATGGACGCGTCGGCTCCTTATTGGAGGTAGGTACCGGATTTCACCCGGAGTTATCCGGCCGGGAAAATATTTATCTAAATGGTTCTATTTTGGGGATGACTCGACAGGAAATCAACAGCAAATTTGATGAAATTGTTACCTTCTCTGAAATAGAAAAGTTTCTGGATACCCCGGTCAAACGATACTCCAGCGGTATGTATGTGCGACTGGCATTCGCGGTCGCTGCCCACTTAGAGCCAGAAATTTTAATCGTTGATGAAGTACTGGCTGTAGGAGACGTGAGTTTTCAAGAAAAATGTCTCAAGAAAATGGATGATGTCAGTAAAACGGGCCGCACAGTTTTATTCGTAAGCCATAATATGGCTGCCGTTCAGAATCTTTGTCAGCGGGTTATCTTGCTAGAAAATGGTGAAATAAAACTGAACGGTCCGGCTGATGAAACCATTAGAAATTATCTGTCCGGGTTACATGAACAGGATCAAGACCCCTTTAAAGATAACCCCAACCGGCAAGGTGATGGGCGCATCAGACTGGTAGGAGTTCGAGCTGTAGATGAAAGTAATCAGCCTACTAAGCATTTAGTGGCTGGAAAACCTGTGTCCTTTGAGTTCCACTATCGGAATATAGAACGTGTAAAAATAGCAGAAGGCACTTTTACCATTTATAACCAATTCGGTGTACCGGTTGCTAACTTTGATATGAACTTAACCAATTTTATGGTAGACCATCTGGTTGAAGAAGGAAAATTTATTTGCCATATTCCTAATTTGCCATTGCCGGTGGGACAATATCGGATTGATGTGGGCATTCACATTAACAGAACCTATGCCGACAGCATCCCAAATGCGCTTATTTTTGATGTCAGTAGTTCTGTGTTTCACAATACTCCCCATACCCCTAAGATCAAGTACGGGAGTTGTCTGGTCGAACACACCTGGCAGCACAAAAGTAACCAAAGTTGAAGCAAATATTAGTTTTTATTCTTATTGGATTGTTCAAAACAAATGTCAACTGTAAGTGTGGTTATTCCCAGTTATAATCGAGCCGATCTTCTTCCCCATGCCATCCAAAGTGTTTTGGATCAAAGTTATACTGACTTGGAGATTATTGTCGTGGATGATGGATCTACAGATCATACGAGACAAGTCATTCAAGATATTACACATCCAAAAGTAAGATATATTTATCAAGAAAACAGAGGATTATCTGGTGCACGTAATACCGGTATTGAGGTATCTCGTGGTGAGTTTATAGCATTCTTAGACTCTGATGATATCATCTACCCTAATAAGTTAATTTCTCAAATTCAACAATTTGATAAAAATCCGGAACTTGGCTTAGTAGCAGGTGGTTATAATCATATAGACGATTATGGTCGGGTGCTTCAAGAATTGTTACCCTGGAATGTGTGGCCGCAGTTAGACCTGGATACGTGGATAAAGGTTTGCCCCGTAGTACCAGCTTCAGTCCTAGTTCGGCGTGTATGGATAGAAAAAGTTGGTCATTTCGATGAGAAATTTCGAAGAGTTGAAGATTGGGATATGTGGTTACGCCTGGCACATGCAGGTTGTAAAATGGCTTGGACTCAAGAGATTGTATGTGGCTATCGGTTACACACAGGTCAAATGGTTAGAGATGCAACAAGCCAGAAAAAAGGGTATATCGCTGTACTAGACAAATTTTTTACCAACCCACAATCCAACAACTTCCATCTACCTAAATCGCAAATTTATGCTGAAGCTTATCTTCGAGGAGCCTATTTAGAATACAAATATAGTCAGCTTGTCGAAGCGAAACAAGACGTGGCCCAAGCAATTCAACTCTATCCTAATATACTTAAGTCAAAGGGAGATAACGTTTTGAGGGACTTAGTTGCTTTGGTAACTAGCCCTTTAATTTCAGATCCAATTTCTCATCTGGAAGCAGTTTTTGCGAACCTACCTCAAACAGCAGAATACGTCATAAACCGAAAAAAACAGACTTTCACTTTGGCATATGAAGCAACATTCTTTCGATCATATCATCGTAAAGAATGGCGTCGAACCCTGGAGAGTTTCTTTAAAGTGGTGGTTAGTAAGCCATCAATATTATTAAATAAGGGTGTCATTGTAGCTCTGGTTAAAGCTTGCATAAACCTGATACGAGCTTAAACACCTGGAAACGCCGCTGAACGTCGCCCGTATCTTAGGCGTAGACGCCCACCCTAGCCATGTTGTCGAATTAAGATGAAAAACAACAATTTACACGTCGTGTTCTTACCCCAAACAGATGTCCATAAAGGCAACCCCTATTGGCAGCAATTACAAGCCAGTATGGAAAATGAGGGCGCTGTTTTTGTAGAAACAGAAGACAAATTCTACTTACAATGGCGCTGGTTGCTGCAAAATCGCCGGCAGGTTGATGTTATTCATCTGCACTTCTTAAAACATCACTATACGGTTAGGGAGGAAGCCAACTCCTTATCGATGCTGGTGAAATTTGTGTTCAAACTCATGTTGGCTCGCTTGCTGGGCTACGAGCTAATTTGGACGGTTCACAACCTTTATCCGCACGAGAAACTTCAGCCTGTTTATGTTGAACGCTTAGCCCGCATCGTGGTGGCCCAACTCTCGACTAAAATTATCGTTCATTGTGATTATGCGCGCGACGCGTTGGCCAAAGCCTTCTTTCGACGTCGTAAAGTTTACACCCTGCCTCACCCCAACTACATCCCGGCCTATCCCAACACCGTCTCAAAATCCGAGGCGCGATCCCAGCTAAATATTCCTGATGACAAGCGGGTGATCCTCTTTCAAGGCGCTATTCGTCCGTATAAAGGCATCAATCTATTAGTCGATGCCTTCAAACGGATTGATGGCGATCATCTGACGTTACTCATCGCCGGAAAACCGGATCGGTCGGTACCCAGTGAAGCCATCCAGGCTCTAGCCGAAGGCGACACGCGCATCAAAATTTTCCCTTATTATATTCCGGACGATGAGCTGCAAATCTATTTCAATGCCGCCGATTTAGCCGTGCTACCTTATACCAATGTTCTCTCCTCAGGATCGGCGCTCCTGGCGATGTCTTTCGGCTGTCCCATCATCGCGCCGGCCATTGGCTGTCTGCCTGAAGTCGTCCAGCCGGGGACAGGTCTTATGTACGATGTGTCAGAGACGGATAGTTTGTATAAAGCCCTGTTAGAAGGCGTCAGCCTCGATCTAGAGCTGCTCGGCAAAAATGCTTATGAGCATGCCAAACGGTTCCGATGGGAAACCGTGGGCAAGCAAACGCTTCAAGTTTATCAGGGTAAACTAGAAAACGACGCGGATTTCCCGCCCCCTTTTTCAGTCAATTACTCTAGCAAGTCCTATTAGCGAATAACGTTATGACCCACCGTGTTCTGTTTGTTTCAACACCACCCTATATTGGCGGAGCCGAAGTCAGTCTTATGGCTTTGATGCAAAACTTGAACCGAAATCAGTATCAACCGCAGCTACTTACCAGCGCCAAAGGGGCCTTATTTGAGCAAGCCTGTGAACTGGGCATTCCGGTCTCGGCTCAATCTTTTCCCTGGTTCAGCCGGCGTCGACCCTGGCATTATCTGGGGAGCATTTACCACTTATCAAAAATAATCCGGCGTGAAGGCATCAAGTTAATCCACACCAATTGTGATCACAGCTTACGGTATGTCATGTACGCCAGCAAGCTGACCGGCGTACCTTTTGTGTCCCACGTCCGCGATCTGGTGCGAACCTGGTTTGAGCCGGAAAAGGTCTCTGCTCTGAATCAAGCCCAACAGGTGATTGCTAATTCAAATGCTACGGCGGAAGCTTGCGTTAGAGCTGGCATCAATCAAACCCGCCTCAAAACGATCTACAACCCGATCAATGTCAATGAATTCGCCCAAATCGAAAAATCGACTGCAGTCGAGTGGCGGGCTGGCCAAAACATCCCGGCTAACAATCTCGTGGTCGGGATTGTGGGCCAAATTCAGCCCATCAAAGGGCATCAGGAGTTTATTGAGGCCAGCTGCCAACTGGCCGCCACGTTAAGCAATATTAGTTTTGTGGTCGTGGGCGCCCCCCCACCCGGGGAAACAAATAGCGCGTTTGCCGCTCAACTACAGGCCAGTGTAAGCAGTTTAGGGCATGCTGAGCGGTTCCATTTTCTAGGCTTCCAAAATAATATCTCTGTCATCATGAATGCGCTGGATATTTTGGTGGTGCCGTCTTGGCAGGAACCATTTGGCCGAGTAGCCGTCGAGGGCATGGCCGCGGGCTGTACGGTTATAGGGACTCGCGCCGGCGGGTTGCCGGAGATCATTACCGATGATGTCGATGGTCTGCTGGTTTCGCCTAAAAATGTACCCGATTTGTTAGCAGCGCTGCACCGGGTGGCTATCGATCAAACCCTCCGCTGCCGTTTAGCGCAAGCCGGGCAGAGAACGGCTCAAAAGTTTGCTGTGGCCAATCACGTTAACTCTATCCAAACGGTTTACGACTCGATTCTGGTAAATTATCCGCACTGAGATTGACCCTAATGAAACTCTTACACGTTACTCACCAATACCGACCCGCTATCGGGGGTTCTGAACAATATATGGCCGATTTATCCGAGGAGTTAGTTAAACGCGGCCATTCGGTCGATGTGATTACCGGCCGCTCAAAAGATATTCTGAGTTGGCGCTCAGAACTGCCCACTTATGAACAACTCAATGGCGTCAATGTTCACCGGTTTAAGGGCATCACTCGCTACCGATTTTTCTGGCATATTTTGAAATTTGGCAACGACGGCCATCGCCAAACCAAAAGCAAATGGTATGAACCGTTTATTCTGTTTGGAACGGGACCCGTTATCCCCGGCATCGCCTGGTATATCTTACGTCACGGTCACCAGTATGATCTGATCCATATTCAAACCTTGCCCTACTTCCATGCGGTGTACGCCTATTTGTGCGCCAAATACATCGGCAAACCTGTGGTGATCACGCCTCATATTCACGTTGATCACACAGAAACATTCGACTTAAACATCTTCAATACGATTTTACGCGGGGTTGATCGCGTATTTGCCGTCAGCCCGAAAGAAGTGCCCTATTTAACTAATTGTTCTCATGTGGACCAGAACCGCATTATGATCACCGGCAACGGCATCAAACCGGCTGAACTGCCGCTTTTGGATAAATCAGCGTGCCGAGCCAGATTGGGCCTCCCCAACGATGCGTTTATCGTCCTCTTTTTAGGTCGAAAAGTAAAGTATAAAGGCTTGCAGACCGTTCTTGAAGCTTATGCCCAAATGACAAGCCGTTATCCTCATTTACGTATCGTTTCGGCCGGGCCGGCGGGCGACTATTCTCAACAACTGAAGGATAAATATGGTTCTCTCGAAGGCTGGACAGATTTCGATTACGTAAGCGCAGAGCAGAAAATCGATTTACTGAATGCTTGCGACACGCTCATTTTGCCGTCCACCGGCGAGGCTTTTGGCATTGTTTTTCTGGAAGCCTGGGCCGTAAAGAAACCGGTTATCGGTGCTAGAGCAGGGGCTATTCCCTGGGTTATTTCAGAAGGCCAAGATGGTTTTTTGATTGAGCCAGATGATGCCGGGGATTTAGTTCACATCTTGGAAAAGATGATTAATCGACCTGAACTTGTCTGCCAGCTAGGCCACAATGGTCAAACAAAGGTATTTCAGCAGTACACGATTCCTAAAATTGCCGATCGATTGGAACAAGGCTATCTCGACTTACTGGAAAAGCAGCTATGAAAATTCTTTTTCTTACCAATTTTTATCCTCCCTATGAAAAAGGGGGCTACGAACAGTTATGCAGTGAAGTTGTCAACGGCTTAGCTAAAAAAGGTCACCAGACCGCCGTTGTAACCAGTGACTACGGGGTTTCAGTTCGAAGCTTACCTTACGAGGTGGGGGTCTATCGGGTCTTAAAGACTGAAATCGACTGGCGGCCCTACCGGGGAACCCTCGGCTTTTTTATGGGCCGGGACGAGCGTTTAAAAGTCACCCTGGCCTGTTTTAGAGACATTGTCAACGAATTTCAGCCGGATGTTTTGTTTGTGTGGGGCATGTGGAATCTACCGCGCGAGTTGTTGCTTGAGGCTCAAACTTATCCGGCGCTTAAGATTGTCTACTACTTCGCCGATTACTGGCCGACCCTACCCGATGCCTACACCCTTCACTGGCAGGAACCCGCCAGAAATAAATATACGTCGGTATTCAAAGGGTTAATGAAAAAAGTCGCCTTCGATGCCAACCAGCATAATGCCGTTGATGTTAACCAAATCCATTTTGAAACCGGGTTTTGCGTCAGCGATGCTGTGCGCCAGCGCTTGCTGGCCTCTAATGTGCCAATTACCCACTCTAAAGTGGTTTACAACGGCATCGAGCTTAAACCTTTTTTAGAAGCGCGAAAAAAATGGACCGTTTATGCCGCAGGCTCGACGTTCAAGTTACTTTACGCGGGCCGTCTTGCTCCGGAAAAAGGGGTGCATACGCTCATCGAAGCGGCGGCTCGACTTATGCAGCAAGGGCTTGACGTTTCGGTCACCATTGTCGGGGGTGGAGCCGACAACTATGTCGTAGAACTGAAAGATATGATCCAGCGCTTGAATCTGGCCGATGCGGTCACATTTCAAGGTTTTGTGCCACGCGAAACCATGCCCGACATTATGGCGAACTTCGATGCGCTGGTTTTTGCCTCAACTTGGGAAGAGCCATTAGCCCGGATTGTACAAGAAGCGATGGCGGTTGGGCCGGTGGTCATCGGGACCACGGTGGGCGGTATGCCGGAAATCTTAGAAAACGGCATCAATGGCCTAACCTTTTCCCCAGAGAACCACGAGGAACTGGCCGACCAGATCAAACAATTAATTCTGAGCGACGGGCTTTCGGCCCAACTCTCCGCTGCCGGATACGAGACCGTGGTCAAAAAGTTTAATATTCAACGCATGTTTGACGAAATTGAAATTGGTCTCCAAAACGTCGTTTATGCCGTTGAGGCGAGGGGGTAGCCATGCATATTTTGTTTCTCTCTCGTTGGTTTCCTTATCCACCCAATAACGGGTCAAAGCTGCGGATCTACAACCTGCTGCGCGGATTAGCCAAGCATCATCAAGTTACGCTGTTAACCTTCTCCGATCAGACACATACGCCGGAGGAAGTAAGGGAGTTACGCTCATTCTGCGAAGCGGTCGAAGTCATCCCCTTAAAAACCTTTGATCCCAAAAGCTGGCGCGCGCAATTGGGATTTTTGAGCACAAAACCTCGCTCCGTGATCGATACCTACTCGCAGTCCATGGAACAGGCCATTGAACGGATTGTAAGCCGGAAACAGGTTGACCTGATCATTGCTTCGCAGATTGACATGGCTATTTACGGCAACGCTTTCCACGGACTGCCGGCTCTATTCGAAGAAGTGGAAGTCGGCGTGATCTATGAGCAGTTTGTCAAAGCCAACTCATTCAAACATCGAATGCGATCGGGGTTAACCTGGACGAAACATCGCCGTTACCTGGCCACTTTACTACGAAATTTCCACGTTTGCACCGTGGTGTCCCGGCGTGAGCAGCAGCTTCTGCGGGAAGAAGTCCATCTTAATACGCCCATTGAGGTCATTCCTAACTGCGTCGATACAGCCGATTACGCCGGTTTCAACCAGACACCAGCGCCCAATTCGCTCATTTTTACCGGTTCGTTCAGCTACTATCCGAACTACGAAGCCATGAATTGGTTTCTCGGGGAGGTATACCCATTAGTTCAAGCGGCCGTGCCTGAGGTGAACCTGTCGATCACCGGCAACCACGGCAACCGCCCTCTACCCCCAGCGACGAATGTCGAGCTAACAGGCTTTGTCGATGATGTTCGGCCGCTGATAAAAAGCGCTTGGGCCAGTATTGTGCCCCTGCACACTGGCGGCGGGACCCGGCTAAAAATTCTAGAGGCGATGGCGCTGCGAACACCCGTTATTGCGACCTCCAAAGGGGCCGAGGGGTTAGACGTTCGAGCCAATGAACATTTGCTGATCGCCGACACCCCGGCAGAGTTTACCCAAGCGACGATTCGCTTAATGAAGGATCAAGAATTACGCCAGTTCTTGAGTAATAATGCTTATCAGCTCGTTGCTCGTCAGTATGATTGGAATATTATCATTCCTCGATTTCTAGAGCTGATCGAACGGACAGTACAGGTTAACACCCTGAGTTATTCTCATCATTAAATAATTCATTAATAGATTTTTGAGGCAAAGAGTTTCATGGTCAACTTAATGTACTCAATTGAAAATGTGATTAATAAGAAATTTAGCTCTTTTCTCTTTGAGTGGCTAGTGTATCAACTTAAGCAGTGGCGAGTTCCATTGATCATAATGGCTGTTCTGACATTCAGCCTTTATTTCGGGTACACTGGTTCACCTGATGAAGCCATCCAAATAATTACTTTGCTCTTAATTTTGGCCGGCGGAGCGGCTATTATCTATTGGCCACCGCTAGGAATATTAGCGTTGATTGGATCTATAGCATTACCCAACATGGGGCCAAGTAATTTTAATCTTACCTTAGTGATAGCAGGCGGACTAAGCGCGTTATGGCTATTACGGATGATTTCCCAACGCAGAATTAAGGTGGTATCGCCAGCTACTACTAGACCGCTCTTAGTGCTGCTGTTCATCGCAGCCTTAGCCTTTGGGTTTGGCCAATTAAATTGGTATGGTTTTGCCTCACCCGCCCCTATGGGAGCTCAAATTGCCGGTTTATCTCTTTTCTTCTTATCGGCAGGTGTTTTTCTTACAGTTGCCCATCAAGTGCGCCAGGTCTACTGGCTCAAATGGTTCATCTGGCTATTCTTAGCCATGGGAGCAATTCATGTTCTCAGCCAATTGTTCAATCTTCCAATCAGCATCTTTTCTTCTGACCAGGCGTTTGGCAGTATTTTTTGGGTGTGGCTATTGACTTTATCATTTAGCCAGGCCATAGGTAACCGTGAACTAAATCTTATTTGGCGTATTCTTTTAGGTGGCTTAGCTGCGGCCACTCTCTATTTGATGGTTACAGATTTTTGGGCATGGAATTCAGGTTGGATGCCAGCGCTGGTCTCAATTCTGATTATTACGTTGCTTTTATTGCCAAGGCTGGGTTTATTGGGCGTGGCAGTAGGTCTGATTATGGCAGTCGTGAAAATTCAGCCCATCATAGCGGCGGTTATGGTGGGTGATAATGAATACAGCTTAGCCACCCGACTTGAAGCGTGGGTTATCGTTTGGAGAATCGTTAAGGTTAATCCCATTTTAGGTTTAGGGCCGTCCAACTATTATGCCTACGCGCCGCTATTTCCCATTCGGGGCTACGCCGTGAATTTCAATTCTCATCAACAGTATATTGATTTGATTGCCCAGACAGGTATCTTAGGGCTGCTGGCCTTTTTATGGTTTTTTATAGCCGTGGGTTGGGTTGCTTGGCGTCTCCGCAACAAAGCCCCGGATGGATTTCCCCGCGCCTACGTTATCGGCGCGATTGGCGGCGTGGTGGGAACGCTTGCCGCTGGCGCCTTTGGTGACTGGGTTATTCCCTTCTTCTACAATATCACCTTGGGCGGATTTCGGGCCAGTATGTTAAGCTGGCTATTTTTAGGGGGCGTCATTGCCTTAGGACAAATCTATTATTCCTCAGATCAAACTAAAGATAATGAGTAGGTGTCATGGACCTTTCGATAATTATTGTCAACTGGAATACGGCCGACCTTCTAATTCAATGTCTAGAGTCAATTTATACCAACCTGCCCAAAAACACATTTGAAGTGCTGGTTCTGGATAATGACTCTAGCGATCAATCGGTGCTGTTAGTCCAACAACGGTTTCCTCAGGTTACCCTGTTAGCTAGTAAAGA
Organism: Anaerolineae bacterium; assembly: GCA_020433785.1. The sequence continues at coordinate 9,845 of JAGRCC010000254.1, read as the reverse complement.
AAACTTGGGATTTGCCGGCGGCAACAATCAGGCTATTCAGCAAAGCCAAGGCCGATACGTTCTGCTGCTGAACCCGGATACCGAGGTGAAACCTGGCGCCTTAGATGAATTGACACAATTTATGGACGCCAATCCCCAGGCCGGCGCAGCCGGTTCTTGTCTGCTTAACCCGGACGGAACGTTACAACATTCTTGTTATCCCTTCCCCACCCCTGTCGGCGAGCTATGGCGCTTATTGCACTTGGATGCGCTTTATCCTTATGCCCTGTATCGCATGGACACTTGGAATAGGCATGAGGTTCAAGAAGTTGATGTCATTCAAGGGGCGTCGCTGATATTGCGTCGAGAGGTGCTCAATCAGGTCGGCCTATTAGACGACACCTATTTCATGTACACAGAAGAAGTCGATTTATGCTACCGCATCCAAAAACAAGGCTGGCAACTTTACTGGATACCCCAGTCGCAAGTTATTCACTATGGGGGACAGAGTACCAAACAAGTGGCTACCAAGATGTTTTTATGTCTCTATGAAAGCAAACTGATATTTATTCGAAAGCACCACGGCTGGCTCGCGGCTCAGTTGTATAAACTAATATTGATGCTGATTACTGTCGTTCGTTTAATCATTACGCCTTTAGTCTGGCTGGAAAGGCCAACGAAGCGTCAAAAGCATTTATCCTTAGCCAACAACTATCGGTGTTTGTTAGTTGCGTTACCTAAAATGTAACTATGACTCAAACTCCTGAGTACTACTCAGGCCGGTGAACGCGATATCGCTGCAACGCCGAACTTGTGATCAGAAAATCCTTTATGCAACCCGGAATTACCCAAAATATTACCGTTTATATTCCTCTTTTTATCTTTAATCTTCTCATCACAGAGGAAGCCAAGTGGTCTTCCGCTAAAAGACTCTAACCATTTTTTAACTAACTTTACATTCAATTTCGATGAATTACTGTTACTGTAACTTTGACAAGAAACACCTGATTAGGATGTCATTCTTACGAACACTATAGCAAATTCAGAATAGGAGTTTTCTGTGCGCCTTCTATTTCTAAGCCAGGTACTACCCTACCCGCTGGACGCGGGCCCCAAGATGAGAAGTTATTTTGTATTACGTCACTTAGTCCAACATCACGAGGTAACACTGGTCACCTTCGTGCGAGAGACGGACAAAGCTGAATATATTTCCCATCTAGCAGATTTATGTCATGCCGTTCATACAGTGCCGATGCCACGCACCCCCATCCGTGAAGCGAGGTTTCTGCTAAAAAGCATCATTACCCAGGAGCCATTCCTGATCACCCGTGATTATGTGGCGGCTATGATGGAGAAATTACGGGCATTGACCAACTCACAAACGTTTGACGCGGTTCACGCCGATCAACTTTGGATGGCCGAATACGCGCTAGCCGTCAAAAAAATGCAACCGTCTACCAAGATTATTCTTGACCAGCATAACGCCGTTCAACTTATTCCCCAGCGGTTGGCCGAAAATGAGACCAACGCCATCAAGAAAATAATTTTGGCCCGTGAAGCACGCCTTCTGGCTCGTTATGAACCCAAAGTATGTCAACAATTCGATCACGTGGTATGGGTTACGCAGGAAGATTACCAGGCGGTCAATGGCCATTCAGGTTCAACTAACGGCCACTTACCCTCTACTGTTATTCCCATATGTGCGGATCCTGTTCAAGTTGAACCCATCCCCGTAACAGAAAATAGACACCGCATTACTTTTCTGGGCGGATTGCATTGGCCACCCAATGCTGAAGGCATCCTCTGGTTTGCCAAGCATGTCTTTCCCCAGGTCAAGGCCGCCATCCCTGAGGCCATCCTAACGGTTATTGGCAAGAATCCACCGGCAGGATTAGAAGGCGATGGAGTAGAAGTAACCGGCTATGTCATTGATCCGAAACCTTATTTAGCCGAAACTGCCGCCTTTATTGTTCCGCTTTACGCCGGCGGCGGGATGCGCGTTAAAATTTTGGATGCTTGGAGTTGGGGGCTGCCGATCATATCAACCACGATTGGCGCAGAGGGTATCCAAACAGCGCATGGCAAAGATATTCTGATTGCCGATACACCCGATGAATTTGCCCAGGCAGTCATCCGGGTATGCCGCGACCCTGAATTAGCCCAACAGTTAGCTAAAAACGGTCGGCAAAGCGTCATTGAAAAATACAATTGGCAAACGATATACGCCGCGTGGGATAAGGTTTACATTCAAGCTCATCAAAAAAATGGCATCCATCCACAACAGGTGACAATGTGAAATCGACTTCAGAAAATGTTTCTGATAAAAAACCAACGTGGTTTAAATTTCCATCTTCGCCGGCATCTCGCTGGTTAATCGGCATTATCGCCGTAGCTGTCATATTGAGAGTATTAGTTGCACTTTATATGGGTAATAGTGTCAGTAAATTACCAGGAACGTTTGATCAAATATCTTATGATATGATGGCTTATCAGCTGTTAAATGGTCACGGCTTCACCGTGGCCGAGGATTGGTGGCCGGCTACACCAGCAGGTGAACCAACGGCTCACTGGTCTTACTTATACACCTTATACCTGGTGGCTGTATACGGCATTTTCGGTTACCAGCCCCTAATAGCTCGACTCTTACAGGCGATCATAGCCGGCATCTTAACACCTTGGCTCACCTATCGAGTTGGGTGTCGCTATTTCAACACCAACGTCGGTCTGGTCAGTGCAGCCTTAGCCGCTGTTTATATCTATTTCGTCTACTACGCCGGCACGTTAATGACTGAGACGTTTTATATCATTTCGATCCTGTGGATTTTAGACATTACCGGTAAGATCGCTCAGACTCAAAAACCGGAGGAGATGAAAATTGGGGTCTGGGGCCTTACGCTCGGCTTGGCTATTGCCCTAACGGTTCTCTTCCGTCAGGTGTTTTTGTTGTTTCTGCCATTTCTTTTCCTATGGCTCCTATGGATTATGTATCGTCGCCATGTTCAATTAGCTATCCGAATGATGGCCATCCTGACCATAGCGACCGTGGTTTTGGTCGTCTCGATTGCCCCCTGGTCTGTGCGAAACTATCGCGCCTTTAATACATTTGTATTACTCAACACCAACGCCGGCTTTGCCTTTTTCTGGGGTAATCATCCAATCCAAGGCTACAATTTTATATCTATCCTGCCAGATGAAGGTCCGTCCTACCAAGACTTAATCCCTCCTGAGTTGCGAAGCCTGAATGAGGCCGAATTAGATAAAGCTTTGCTGAAAGAAAGTTGGACCTTCATTCAAGCTGACCCAGAGCGTTATATTATTTTATCCATAAGTCGCGTTAAGGATTACTTTAAATTCTGGCCCTCATCTGACTCAAGTGCAGCCAGCAACTTTTCCAGGGTGTTATCATTTGGCTTGCTCTTACCGTTTATGATTTATGGCATCATTCGAGGTCTACATCATCATATTTTTTCATCAAACACTTTAATTCTTTATCTTTTTATCGTCATTTATACAGGCGTTCACCTGCTAACCTGGGCCTTGATCCGTTATCGCCTGCCGGTTGATGCCATCCTTATGACCTTTGCGGGAGTGGCTATCGTTGAAATTCAAGCCAAACTGGCACCTCGTTACAACAAAGTCTCATCTGAGCTTGAACTATCAAGGCGTTAAACATCATCCTCCTTCCTAAACTTCCATACCAGAGTAGGGCAAGACGCTAATGATGACCGCGAGCAAAAACCCAGAATGACCGTCAATTAACGCAGAAGCATTCTAACTCTTTTCTAACTATGCTCCTAGCACTTTATCATAAAAGTTAGTTATCATAGTTACACCATTCCATAAAACCCTTAATAATTTTGGAAGACAGTTACTATGCCCGAACAATCAAAGTTAAACTCTGTTTGCCCCTATTTGGGATTAACGCAAGACAATAGTTCCCACTTTTCCTACCCGGAGGCCTCTCATTGCTGCCTGGCTACGGAAAATAAGGCGTCAATTTCGCTCGATCATCAAGGCACATTTTGCTTTAGTTCACAGTATCCCACCTGTTCTAGATATGTCGATATCCCCTTAGAAGAAGTACAGGCAATAGCGGCCAAAACCAGTCCCAGGAATGAACCCCAAGAGGGGTTTTTCACCAAGCAGAAACCGCTTTGGATTTCAATTATCGCCCTGCTGGTTCTTATTGGCTTGGGGGCCATCTATTTCACCCAGACCACTGTTCAAGATGGTGAGGCTGTTACGAATTTAGATCAGCCGGTGATCACGCTCAAAACGCCCACTGCCACCTCAACCCCAACCGTCGCTACAAATGCTGAAACCAATCCTGCATCCGGCACTAGTGTTTTTTTGGCAACCGCGACCTCAACAACCACCCCGGAACCGGGCAACCAGATTTACAATCTTTCCCCGGACAGCATCAGCATTGGTTGGGTCTCCAGTGGAGAAGAACGCGGTAACAACTTTGGCGACTCTTCTTTGTATGCCGGAAAATTTGAAGGAAAGATCTATAATGGGGCGTTTCAGTTTGACTTAAGTTCTATTCCGCGCGGGGCGCCCATTTATAAAGCGTCTATTCAAATGACCGGCCTACGTGATGATCGCTTAGGGAGAAAACTCGATCAGCCGAATGGTGCTGCCGCCTGGTCCCTCCGGCTTTTAGCGCCTGAAATTGATGAGGATTGGAACCGGCACAACTACCAGACCCTGGCCAATGCCGACGTTCTCCAAACCTTATCCCCCATTTTAGGCGAGAAAGATTTGAATACAGGTCAAGTCAATACCTTTGAGCTTTCCTCGGCACAAATTGCCATCCTCAAACAGCGCCTTGTCGATAACGAAAACCCGACCGTTTCATTTCGGATAGATGGGCCGATCGTTGGTGAGGATAGTTTGTTTGCTTGGGATACCGGCTACGGGCCGGAAAGTGAGGGGAACAAAGTCATCTTGTCGGTAGAAGCAGGTGAGCCGCCAGCTACGCCGCCCCCCTACAAATACGTCCTGATTACCTCAACCCCTACGCCTGAGAATATTGCCACAGCCGCGGTGATTGCGCTGCAAATTACCGGTGAAGCCACCGATTTTGGGACGGCCACGCCTTTACCCGCAAACTTTGTTACGCCAACGCCTATTCCTGACTATCTCATCATTGTTCCAACCACGACCCCAGAAAATTTGGCGACGGCCGGAATAATGGCCCAATTTGCTACCGCCGAAGTGGTTGTTAACGGCACGCCCACCCCGATTCCTACTAACGCCGTCACTGCAACGCCCATCCCGACAGAAACATCGACTCCAGTGCCCACGCCGGTTGATTATATCCTGATTACCTCCACGCCCACCCCAGAGTCGATCTTTACAGCGGCTACAATGTCGGCCGAGGCGACCAGTCTGGCCCAAAAATTCGGTACAGCGACCCCGTTACCTGAAACTTGGGCCACGCCCATTGTGGTTACGGTAACCCCAACGCCATTGAATGCGGCCACTTCCCAAGCTATCGCCAGTTTGGCTACGGCCATTGCATTTACCACAGGTACCCCGCCAGCTACTCCATCCAATGTTGTTACGGCTACCCCTACACCCGTTTATGAACGAATTGCGTTGACCGTAACGCCCACCCCGGCGCCGTTCAACACCTTGGTCGAGGCCGTACCCTCTAATCTAATGGGAAAAATCCTCTTTAAATCAGATCGGGAATCGAATCTAGAACCCAAAGAAGAATTTATTTATCTCTACGACCCGGCTACAGACGAACTGGGACGCCTAACAGCTTCCTGGCCCTATATTGCCGCCCGCGCTCGTGAAGAATGGTCGGCCGATAAACGCTTCCGAGTCTTTACCAAAGACGCCACACGGTACCAAGAGGGTAATGCAGAAGAGGTACCGGCCGTATTCGTCTATGATTACCTGTATGGCAAAGAAGAACAAATTACCAAATTTGGGTTAGGCATTGCTTATTACGGGACTTGGTCACCAACGAGCAATCAAATCATATTTGTCTCAAACGATAGCGGAGACGACGAAATCTGGCGCTTTGACTATGATGACAAATCCCTTCTGCAATTAACCGAGAGCAATGCCGAATTTAATGGCCGTGAAATCGGTAAAGATACATTTGTACCGGAACTGAGTAAATACCCTTCCTGGTCACCTGATGGCACCCAAATTGTATTTACCTCAACCCGTACAGGTAATCAACAGCTATGGATCATGGATGCTAATGGCGCTAATCAGCGGCCGCTGATGGGCTGGGATAAATTGACAACCTATAACGACTATGAGCCTGTTTGGATCAAATATTTCGATCCTATCCAATCAACGGATTATTAATAGAAAAGGTATAATGATATGGAGATTATGCAATACTTAAAGGGAACATTACGGTGGTGGTGGCTTATTTTGCTAAGTACATTTTTAGCTGCCGGCATCAGCTACTATGCTAGCCAACAGCAACCTCGCATCTACCAAACGGCCACAACCCTAATGGTTGGTCAAGTTATTCAAAAAACTGAACTAAGTGGCAATGATTTCATGCTAACTGAACAGTTAGCCGAGTCTTACGCTCAAATGACTGTCCGGCAGCCCATTCTCCAAGCAGTTGTTGATGGTCTAGGCCTAAATGAAAGTTGGCAAAGTTTGAAAGGGCGCGTTTACGCCGCTTCAATCCCACAAACCCAATTATTGGCTATCAGCGTTCAAGATGTATCGCCCGAGCGGGCAGTTGCTATTGCCGATGAATTAGCCTTTCAATTAATTCTTCAAAGCCCTACCTCTTTAGAGAGTAAGGAGCGTAATGAACGGGGTGCGTTTGTGCGTACCCAATTGGATGATTTGGAAATCCATATTCAAACCGCGCAAACCCGAATAAAAGAGCTTCAAGCCGAATTAAATAACACGTTAAGCGCCCGCCGCGTTCAAGATCTACAAACAGAAATATCTAGCTTGGAAACACTTTCAAATGAATGGCAAGTTAACTACAATGACCTTCTCAAATTCTTTGAAGGCGGATCGACCAACTTTCTAACCGTCATCGAACCGGCTCAACTACCCTACACTCCGGTAAGCCCCAACGTGGCGCTAAATGTTATATTGGCCGCCGCTGTTGGCTTTAGTTTAGCTTTTGCAGCCGCTTTGTTACTTGAGTATCTCGACAACACCATCAAAACAACCGATGACTTTAACAGCTCTACGATAGGAATGACGAACTTAGGTGCTATAAAACAGATGGATGGCGCGGCCCAACTACTCAGCTCTAAAGACCTTTTCGCCCCCGTAGCAGAAGCCTATCGCCAAATTCGAACCAACATCCAATTCACCGCCGTCGATCAGCCGGCTCGCTCCATCGCTATTTCTAGCGCAGCCTCTGGCGAAGGGAAAAGCACCACCGCCGCTAACTTGGCCGTTATCATGGCCCAGGCCGAATTAAGAACCATTATTGTTGATGCCGATCTTCGACGCCCCACGCTTCACAAAATTTTTCAAGTGCCCAACTTAGGCGGCTTAACGGGCCTGCTCAGTTCGGATGAACTCGATATTGAAAACCAGCTTAAAGATACCGGCGTTGAAAATCTCAAAATAATTACCAGCGGGCCCCTTCCACCCAATCCGTCAGAGCTCTTGGGAGCGCAGCGGATGATGCAACTGTTGCAGCGACTTGAGCGGTTCGCCGATGTCATCATATTCGACACGCCGCCGATTCTGGCCGTGACCGATGCCCTCGTTCTCTCTAAGCGGGTCGATGGGATGATAATTGTCGTTAGAGCCAAGAGTACTCGACGCGATGCCTTGAAGCAATCGATAGAACGATTAAATCAAGTAGGCGCAAAATTGTTAGGCGGCATCTTGAATGGCGTTACCAGCGGCAATAAAGTACCTGAATTTTATCAATACTATTCCCACAGCGATCAGAATAAAGCGACGGGTGGGTCCGTAAAAAGTAATGCCTCCCGGTCTTGGTGGAAACTACCGGTATCAAAATCATAAGCTATCTTCCACAAGTAAATGGTTACTACTCAGGTGACTGGCACCGTTGCTCAAATTGAGAACGCCGAATGGAATACACTGGTACAATTACAGCGATTAAGTGCCAGTCACCTGTTATGCTGAATAGATACAGTAAATAGACTAACTGACTTTACAATTTTCAACTTAATCACTAACATAATTCTTGTAAAAACCATACCCCACTAAACCAGGAGACAATATCTTATGAAAGTTCTCGTTACCGGCGGAGCCGGCTACATCGGCAGTACCGTCGTGGCGGAGTTGATTAAAGCAGGCGACTCGGTCATCGTTTTCGACAATCTGTACCAGGGCCATGAAGGGGCAGTGCACCCGCAAGCCGTTTTTATCAAAGGCGATCTAAACGATCGCGCCGCTATCGACAGTACTTTGGCCGACTACCAGCCCGAAGCCATTATGCACTTTGCCTCGCATACCTTGGTCGGCGAGTCGATGGAAAAACCGTTTTTATACTTGAGCGAAAACGTGACCAACGGCTTGAACCTGCTCCAAAGCGCCGTTGATCACGGCATTAGAAAATTTATCTTTTCCTCCACCGCCAATCTCTTTGATGATCCGGAACGCATGCCCATCGATGAGGCCGAGCGGATTGTGCCGGGCAGCCCCTACGGCGAATCGAAATTCATTATCGAGCGCATGCTCCACTGGCTCGATCGGGTTTATGGTTTCCGTTTTGCCGCCTTGCGCTACTTCAATGCCTGTGGCGCTGGTGATCCCAACCGGGGCGAAGACCATTACCCCGAATATCATCTCATTCCCATCGTTCTCCAGGTTGCTTTAGACCAGCGCGAAAAAGTGTATATCTTTGGCAACGACTACCCTACCCCCGATGGCACCTGCGTCCGCGACTACATCCACGTGCTTGATTTAGCCCAAGCCCACATTTTAGCCCTACGAGCGCTTGATCAAGGGAGTAGAACCTACAACTTAGGCAACGGTCAAGGGTTTTCCGTCCAAGAAGTCATTGAAACCGCCCGTCAGGTAACCGGTCACCCCATTCCCGCTGAAATTGGACCACGTCGCCCCGGCGATCCGGCCATCCTGATTGCCAGCAGTGACAAAATTCGCCAGGAATTGGGCTGGCAGCCCAAATATACCGATTTACGAGGCATCATCGAAACCGCCTGGGCGTGGCACTCAGCTCACCCCAATGGTTATGGTGATCAATAAAAAATAACACCGCAACAAAAAAGCTCCCGCACAGCTACGATTTGTGCGGGAGCTTTTTTTTTCAACGATACTCTCTCGGTAATTCAGAGGCGTAAGACAAACTTAAGTTTGTTCTACAAAAGGGTTTCACTTAACCCGCAGATAGCCGTTTCTAACCGGCTGCATCACCTCCCGATAAACCGCCTCCAGATTTCTGGCCATCACATTCCAATCGTGATAGTTTTCCACATATTGCCGGCCTGCGGTGCCAAGTCGATGGGCAAATCGGTGATCTTTAAATAGGGTAATGATGTGCTCAGCTACGGCCTGAGGGGTATCGGCGACCAGGATTTCTTCGCCCACACGAGTTTGTAATGAACTTAAGGCTTTCGAGGTGGTAATGACCGGGGCAGCCATCGCCATTGCCTCTAAAATTTTATTTTGAATGCCAACGCCGTAACGCATTGGTGAGACGGCTGCCGTCGCTCTGACCAGGTAGGGGCGTAAATCGGGCACGGTGCCGGTTACCTTAATTCGCGGGTCGGTAGCCAAGGCTTCTATTTCAGCAGCCGGATCTTTGCCAGCAATAATAAATTGCGCTTCGGGAAAGTGCCGCCAAACCAACGGCATAACATGCTGGGCCACATCTAGAGCCGCGGCTACGTTAGCGTGGTAGCTCATCTTGCCGGTAAAAA
>JAGRCC010000253.1 GCA_020433785.1 Anaerolineae bacterium | reverse complement strand
AATCTACCTGTCCGCCCCTGAACCCTAAGGGCGAGGGGAGTCGCGTCTGCGACGGGGTGAGGGTGAAACACGGTTTTCATTCCTCAAAAATAGCCACTGTAGGACAAACTTAAGTTTGTCCTACAGTATTTCGTATCGACTAAACCGTCGAGTTATCCGTCTACTCCGTCGGTTCTGCTGTGGGTTCTGCTGTGGGTTCTGCGGTCGGCTCACCGGTTGGTTCCGCAGTAGGTTCCGCCGTCGACTCTACCGCCGGGGCTTCGGCAGGAGGGGCATAGCTGATGCTGCTCAAGATCGGTTCCATTAGCGTGGCGAACACGTCCTCGGCAGTATCGGGAGAAGCGGCTAGTTGAACCATCACAGTGCCACCGGCCTGTGAGTCCTCGGCCAATATAGCACGAACCACGGCGAGGGGGTTAGATCTATTTTCCAGGATAGTCCACTGGTAGTTGCCGTAGCTCTCGCCGTCGGCAATTTGCTCAAAACCATCCTTAAGCGTTGCACTCACGTCACTCACCGATTCTCCCGGCCGAAAAACCGCTGCCGCAGCGCCGGTATCGAAACTGGTCGGGTTGTTGGGATCCATGTATAACTGCTGAGCCGGGTTAAGGGCCCATTGGCTGGGTAAGACCATGGTCAAGCCATTGTCCAGGGTTGTTTCTTCCAGAGTAAGGTCGGCCAGCGGGGTAGGAAAGCCCAAAAAGACGGGCTGGATGTCGCTCAGGCAGCTGCTATCGGGGGCTTGGGTCGGATCGGCCATAAAATCGACCATAATATCAGCGGCGCAGGGAATAAAAGGAATGGCCCCGTGTCCCGAGCCGGGGAAGAGGTACACATAGGCGGTATCCATTTTACTGCCGACATACTCGCCGTAGGGCAGCGGGGTGATGGGGTCGTTGGTGCCGTTGAGAATCAGCATCGGAATATCGGTGTTATCCAGGACAAAAGGTTCTTCTTGTTCAACTTGCAGCAGATCGCAGGCTTCAAAGAAGAGTTCGTCATCGTTGCGATAGACAAACTGCGCATAGGGCACGCCAAAGAACTCGCCCGTGTTGGTGAAGGAACTTTGCCGGGCACAGAGCATTGTAAAGTACATCCCCCTGGCGCTGGTGCTGGGGGTTAATGACTTTGACAGCGCCTGTTCGATCCATTGATAATCATTATTTTGGGCCGTGGCGTAAATATTGCGGGGCAGCACCTGGCCCTCGGCGGCTTGGTACAGCTTTTGAAAGGTGACATCGATCAAATCTTCGCCGGTCAGCGTAATATCGATGGTTTCCGGGGCATCAGGGACTGCTTCCAGCGTTTCCGCCGGCACGGTCAATGTCATGGAGATCGGCTCTTGGTTGAGCTGATCGACCAGGCCCAGGAAGACATTCTCCAGGTCGGGAAATTCGCGGTTGCAGAGTTCGTTCTGGGCACAGTTGGCAAAGAGATTACGCAAGGCGTAGCTGGCGGTATCGGCGGAGCGTCCGTTAAAGTCAACATCAGAGGCCACCACGGCATCGATGGTGACGCTGTTCAGTTGGGCCTCATGCGCATCGGCCTGGTCGATGACGTATTGGCCCAGCAGTGTACCATACGAGACCCCGTAATAGTTAAAGCTGTCATAGCCCAGCGTCTCGGCCACGGCATACATATCGGCGGCGTTTTCAATGGAGTTAAAGGCGCTGAGATTGACGCCTTCTGCCTGCATACGCGCCGCACATTCTTTTACAAAGGTGGTGTCGTTTTCCTCAATCAGCCCCTGGATTTCAGCCAGTTGTGAGGCGGTTTGCTCCGGGCAGAGCATACTGGGCAGCGAATGGAGCGTGCCGCGCTGTTCGACAAAAACCAGGTCACGGCTGTTCAGAAGGGTCTGCATAACCGGCAGGCCAGGCAGCGCCTGAACCGCAAACAGATCGATACTGGAACCACCGGGGCCGCCCTGTTCCATAAAGAGCGGGTCGGGGGCAG
>JAGRCC010000252.1 GCA_020433785.1 Anaerolineae bacterium | reverse complement strand
CATCTGGGTCTATCTGTGGACCTTTGAAGGCAACTAAACCCGTCTCTAACCGAATAGCGATCCCGTTCTCGGCGAGAATCGCTCCGACTTTCGCCGAGAATCAGCCTCAGTCTCGGCGAGACCGAGGCTGCATGCCTTAATGATCGTACCTGGATCATTAAGGCTTTTTTGTTGGATCATTATTAGGTTGAGGTTGGGTTACTATGAGGGATCAATCGAGTCACTGAATGGGTGCGGTTGGGCGCTTAGGGCGAAAGGGCCGCGAGGCTGAAGCCATCGCGCTGAAAGAGCGAAGGACGCTGATGAAGTTTAAGAAAATAAACGGACCACCCGGCGGCCCCTCCAGCCCTCCAAAGGGGGGAGCCGAAAATTCCCGCCGGTGGGGGGTTAGGGGGCCATTAGCCGACCCGCATAACGTCAAGCTGGCCGACGAAAGAGATACCCCGATTAATTCTTTAAAGTTCATAAGCGCCCTCAGAGGGCGAGTGGCTGGGCCTGTTAGGCCGCCCCCCTCCCCGGAAGTGGTTGCCGGTGTCGGCCTAACATCTCTCTTCATTATCAATTATTAATTGTCCTTAGCTGTCCAGCGGACTGCGCACGCCCAGCGGCCCTTGATTGAGGACATGGGTGTAGATCATGGTGGTGCGGACATCTTTATGGCCGAGCAGTTCTTGGACGGTGCGGATATCATAGCCGTTTTCGAGGAGGTGGGTGGCGAAGGAGTGCCTGAAGGTGTGGCAGGTAACCCGTTTGGTAAGTTTGGCGGCGTTGGCGGCGCGCTTGACTGCTTTCTGTAGACCACTCGGATCGAGATGATGGCGTCCGATCTGACCGGAGCGTGGTTCTTGGGAAAATTTGTGGCTGGGAAAGACATACTGCCAAGCCCACTCCCGGTCGGCGTTAGGATATTTGCGAGCCAGGGCATAGGGCAAATAGACCCGTCCATAGCCTCGTTCCAGGTCGCTCTGGTGGAGCGTTTGAGCATAGCGCAGTTGGCGTTGGAGCGCTGCATAGAGACTTTGGGGAAACAGCGTGGCCCGATCTTTGTCTCCTTTGCCGGCCCGGACAATGATCTGCTGCTGCTCAAAGTCCAGATCTTTGACCCGCAGTCGCAGGCACTCCATTAATCGCAAACCAGAGCCGTACAGGAGTTGGGCGGGGAGTAGGTAATGGTCCGGCAGCCGAGCTAACACCCGCTGGACCTCTGCTTTGGACAAAACTGTTGGCAGTCGAACGGGTTGCTTGGCGCGGACTGAATCAATTTTACCCTCTAGTTCTTGATGAAGCACAGCTCGGTATAGAAAGAGTAGGGCTGATAAAGCTTGGTTTTGGGTTGAAGCTGAAACCTTCTGATCAACGGCCAGGTAGGTCAAGAACTGTTCGATTTCAGGCACGCCCATTTGCATAGGGTGGCGTTTGTGATGAAAAAGGATGTAGCGTTTAATCCACTCCAGGTACGTTTGTTCGGTGCGATATGAATAGTGACGTTTACGGATAACGGCTCGAACCTGGTCTAACAATCGGGGCGGTTGTTTTGTTTCCATAATCATATAGACAATATTGAAATCCTTTTAATGACGGAGTTTGGAACTGATGTTCTGGAATGATAACATATCGAAAAGGTAAATACTATTGAAAAAATGTATGAATTGTGTGATAATTGGGTTTGAGATTGTCTAACAAAGCTGGAAAGTCATCGTCCTAATAATGTCGAATGAAAAGTCAGTTAGAATGTTGTTTTTGATAAACTAAAAGTTGAC
>JAGRCC010000251.1 GCA_020433785.1 Anaerolineae bacterium | reverse complement strand
CTGCCAGATTGCTCAAGTTATTTAATGGTCGATCCTGGGACCATACCAGGCATAAAAATGTAGCGATCAGATTTTTCTAATACCGTTGTCGCCCCATCAAAGATATGATAGAATTATCATAACAGACTGCGTTAGTGACCTTATGAACAGTTTCACCGAATTAAACCTACCCACCACCATCGATACCTCCAGCTCCGATATTATTGAAGATTTTTTTGTCCCGGTATTGAGCCGGGCGATGCGCTATGATCGGGGTGTTGGTTTTTTCAGTTCCGGCTGGCTGCGCCTCACCGCTCGGGGGATGGTCTCATTTGCTGCGAATGGGGGGCGAGCGCGGTGGGTGACTAGCCCGATTTTGGCTGAGGCGGATTGGGAAACGTTACAGGCGGGTGATGCGGCTCGTTATGATCCGGTATTACGGGAAGCATTGGCGCGTAATATTTATGATCTGACCCGAATGCTAGAGGAAGAGACTTTATCCGCTTTAGCCTGGATGGTTGCGGATGAAATTTTGACATTTAAGCTGGCGCTGCCTTTCAACAAGTTGGAAGGGGGTGACTTTCACGATAAATTTGGCATCTTTACCGATGCGGATGGAAAGCAATTGAGCTTCAACGGGTCTTATAATGAAAGTATCCAGGGAACTCGGAATTATGAGTCAATCAAGATTTTTCGTTCCTGGGAACAACCTTTTGTTCCTTTAGTTCAATCAGATATACAACGATTTGAGCGGCTATGGAATAATGAAGATCCAAATGTCAGAGTGTTTGATTTACCGGAAGCAGCCCACAAACAGATTTTACAACTGCGCAAGAGCCAGCGTCCTTATCCGGAACCGGAGTGGATCAAGATCCGTCGCCTGCGTGAGCCCGGTGCTGGTTACCAACCTGCACGACCTACAATACCCGACGATATTATGTTACGGGATTACCAAGTAGCGGCTATTGATGAATGGTTTGCTCACGACTGCCAAGGGTTATTAGAGATGGCAACCGGCACAGGCAAAACAATTACGGCGTTGGCCAGTTCAACACGATTATTCGAACGTGAAGCCCGTTTAGCTGTGATCATCGCTGTGCCGTACCAACATTTAGTCGACCAGTGGAGCGCAGAAGCAAAAGCTTTTGGCTACAAGCCGCTCTTGGCTTACCAAAGCAAATCTCGCTGGTTGGACAAACTAAACCACGAAATCATTGACTTCAATGGCAAATATCGTGATTTTATTTCGGTTATTACAACCCACACCACTTTTATTAGTCCTGAATTTCAAGGTAGTATCGCTCGGCTGGTTGGCCCATCTTTAATTATTGCCGATGAGGCTCACCATCTAGGGGCGGAACGTAGCCGTCAAAATTATCCCCAATATATTGCTTTTCGGTTGGCTCTATCGGCAACGCCTGACCGCTGGTTTGATGATGCAGGAACGGCGGCGTTACGCAGATATTTTGGGGAAACCGTTTTTGCTTTTCCTCTTGAAAAGGCCATTGGCGTTAGTTTGACCGATTATTATTATTATCCCCATCTAGTTCCTCTAACTGATGAGGAACTAGACGAGTATGCGGAACTTTCCACCAAAATTGCAAAACTGTTTGGTCGGGATGATACGGAGAGTGAGGAAGCACTCAAGATGCTCCTGATCAAGCGGGCAAGGTTATTAAATACTGCTGAGAATAAACTGCAAGTCTTATCCAATTTGGTTGATGAACAGGATCAGAGCGAACATACCTTGTTTTATTGTGCGCCTCAGCAGATTGATGAGGTGTTGCATTTGCTTGGATGGGAGAAAGGATTGCTCGTTCACCGTTTTACAGCTAAAGAAGATACCCCAGAACGACAGCAACTTTTAAAAGATTTTGCCAGCGGGACGCTACAGGCATTGGCAGCTATGAAATGCTTAGACGAAGGTGTTGATGTGCCTACAACGCAAACAGCCTATTTCTTGGCAAGTAGTAGTAATCCTCGTGAGTTTATCCAGCGACGCGGCCGAATTTTACGGAAGGCCCCCAATAAAGAATTCTCCATCATTCATGATTTAGTAGCCGTACCGCCAACGATGCAATCATTTGAGTCGACGTCCTTTCAGGCGGAACGAAGTATTATTCGTAGGGAATTACAACGCTTTAAGGAATTTGCCCATCCAGCCCGCAACAAACATCAGGCATTGGATGTAATTTGGGAAATTGCTGGCCATTATGGCTTGCTAGATTTTTGATAAGAGGAGCCCGTTATGCTGAAGGAACGCTTAAAATCACTGTTTTCAAGTTATGACCCGGCCATTCGACAAATTATTTATGAAGTTAGCGAGTTGGAACAACGCTACATATCAATGAAAAAACCACGAGGCATTAGAAATGAAATTGACGAGATTGTTACTAGGGTTGCCAAACAAGAATTGGAAAGCTCTCGCACTAGTGAGTTAAGTGGGCAGGATTGAAGTGAGATTAGAACGCGTAACCCTGCAAAATTTTCGACAATATTACGGTAAACAACCACTAGAATTTGCCAAAGATTCTCACAAGAATGTCACCGTTATTCATGGTATAAACGGGGCCGGTAAAACTTCTTTTTTTCTAGCACTGAATTGGTGCTTATATGGCAAAAATGTCGATGACATAAGAGTTATTGACAATGTCGGCGAACTAATGAGCAAAGAAGCAGTTCACCAAGCTCTACCTGGGACCACCATACGAACTTCTGTTGACCTAACTTTTCTTCACAATGGTGAAAGATATCTTGTTCGCAGGTCGCTAATTGGTGTAAAACAGAGTGACGGTTTGGTGGAGTTGAGTGACACTGATGAATTCGTCGTTATGATTACAGGAGCCGATGGTCAGGCCAAACGAATTAATAATCCAATCGGTATGATGAATTCCATTCTACCGGTCAATGTACGGGAGTATTTTCTGTTTGATGGCGAAAAGATAGACAATTTTGCCAAGCCAGAAGCTGCTGAACAGGTAAAGCAGGCTATCTACCTGGTGTTGAACATCGAAATTCTAGAACGAGCGCAACGCCATCTGGATCATAACGCTCGTGAGTATCGCAAACAGTTAAAACAGGTATCTGGTGGCGAACTGCGCGACTTAATTGAGCAGGATGAAAATCATCGGGCAGTCCGTGAGAACGCTAACGAACGCAAATACGAGCTTACTAGAGAAATTGACTCAGCCAATAAAAAGATTGCTGAAATCGATGATCGGTTACGTAACATTCAGAACGCCAAAACCCTCCAACAACGGCGAGACACACTAGAGAAAGACATCAAGTTAAGGCGTGTAGACCTAAATGATATAATCAACAAAATCGCTTTGGCAGCCACCAGTAGTCACGCTGCGGTTGCAGCCCCAGCTATTCACCGTGCCTTAGACATTCTAGAAGAAAAACGGCAACGCGGTGAAATACCAAGTGGAATTCGACAGCAATTTGTACAAGACTTAATTGACCAAATGATTTGTATCTGTGGTCGCCCGTTTACAGATGGTAGCCCAGAACATCAACGACTGTTGAGTCTCTTAGAAAGCCGATTACCTGGGTCAATTGAGGATGATATTTTAAATACCAACGCCGTATTGCGCACATTTGTGAGTGGAATTAACGAGAAACTAACCCAAATTGATGGTGATATGGGGCGTCGTACCGAGTTGGTTGATTTGATAAAAGCAGCCGAAGCCGAATTGGATGATGTGAGCCGACAACTGGAAGGCTCACCATTGGAAGAGATTAGTCGCTTGGAAAAACGACGCCAGGATTTTGTACGTGACATTAATAATTACAGTTTCGAAATCGGCTCGCTATCAAATGAGATTGAAGGGCATAATACTGAACTCAAACGTCTGGAAAAAGCAATTGCGAAAGCTCAAAAAGAGAAAAAAGAACAACTTCTATTGGCAATGAAAGTGGATTTGGCGCAGAAAGCCGTGGACGCCATACAAGAGATGCACCAGGCATTTGCCGACGATATGAGACAGCGAATTGAAGTAAAAACGAAAGAAATCTTTAAGCAATTGGTTTGGAAAGACAGCCACTTTCAGGATGTGCAGTTAGGGTCAGATTTTAATCTTGAGGTCATTGACCGTTACGGACGACCAGCCCGCCCAGAGCTCTCTGCCGGAGAGCGCCAGGTTCTTAGCCTATCATTCATTGCGGCCATGTCGCAGATTAGTGAGGAAGAAGCACCATTAGTTATGGATACGCCTTTTGGTCGACTATCTTCACACCATCGTAACAGTATCACAGAGAGATTACCGGTGCTAGCCGACCAATTGATCTTGTTTGTGACTGACGAAGAGTTACACGGACAAGCATTGGATAATCTCAAACCCTTTATCGGTACCGAATACCGGTTAAATTTTGACCGTCAAACCAGTTGTACGACTATAGAAAAGATGCCGTTATGAGCAAGCGTAGAATACCGGCCACATTCAAGAAAATGGTTTCTGAGTTACAACACCGAGCCCGAGGGATCGCCATGAATGAACCAGAAGAGTCTAAAAAAGTCAAAGACCGAGTCAATATTGATGAGTCAGTTATCGAAATTTATCGCGAGCTGAAATCTGACGCCAATACAATCCCAGAGCAATCGCCTTTTAGCACCTTCAAAGATGTATTTATGCTCGCGGTTTGCTTAGGCTACCGGGCTAGGCGGAGGCAAAAACTGCCAACGGGTGGTAACAAGCACGACATTCGTGTGACGGTTTTTTCTGACAACGATCTCGCCTTGCTTAAGGGCATTGCTATCGCGTCCACCGGTGATGTCGAGGTTTTAGGACGTCCTGGGGAAATCTTAACCATTGCCGAAGAGTATGCCCAGGTAGGCATTTATAATGTCAAAGCGTCCCTATTGGACGAGCGTGGTCATCCATTGTGGAATTTGGTAGAGTTAGTGACTTCGTAATTATTTGTATTCAGTCGAGGTTAGATGCTATGGATTTAAAGGAATTCTTAGAGCAACTCTATGGTGAATTAGAAGATATAGGATTTGAGGGTGTTTCTGATGATCAGGAGAAATTCGCTGTATGGGTTGGAAAAAACCTTTTTGACTTAGACGATCAACAAGCAGATAATTGGGTATTATTTGCGGCAGAGCAGACAGGGTCTGTCCTCGGTTATTTTGACAGCGATGGTAATAAGGTTCATATTATTACATGCTGGTACGAAACGCTCGAACCTGCTACAGAAATCAATGATGAAAAGATTGAGCATCTCATAAGTCTGTGGAATTCGATTGAGAAAAACGACTCGCACTCATCAGATGCCTTCGATAATTTTACAAATGAAATGAATGACAGAGGTGTGCTTGACCATGAATATTACCTTGTCACAAATGCCCAAATATCCCACATATCTAGAAGAAAATTAGAAAATAATTCGATTATATGGTTCGATTTGATAAGAGTTCGTAATGCTTATCAAAAATTGCAACATCCTTTGTATGTTACGGAACCTGATAGCCTCTCTTTCAATATTAAACATAATCAAGCTTTCGGAGGACCGCAGATTCTTGGCACTGGCAAACAGTCAGAAACAATACCCACTCTAGTATGTGCTTTATCTATGAAGCATATCTTCAAGTGGGTCGCCGAGTATAAGAATGGTCTATTCGATGCTAACCTTCGATTACGATTAACGCGCACTCAAAGTACCAATGAACTTAGAGAAGAAATAAAATATACGATAAAGGAAAATCCTGAACGTATGTTTGTACAAAATAATGGCGTTACAATTACTTGCAAAAAAATAAATCCTGCACCAGGAAATTGGAACTCAAATACAGAAACTCAAGTAACCCTTCAGGCCCCTCAAATTGTCAATGGGTGTCAGACCTCTTGGGCTATCCACGAAGTTTATAAAGATATTAGCGACCGTGGTGAACAATTGCCTGAAGGTTATGTCTTAGCAAAGATAATACAAACCCAAGACCAACAGATGTCACAACAGATAACAACAGCATCCAACAAGCAAAATTCAATCGAACCGCGCGACAGAAAAGCAGATGATGAACTTCAAGAGTCCATCCATAGATCTCTAGCCAACTTCACAGCAAATGCAGGAGTTTTTTGGGATTACAAACGGGGTAGTTGGGAAACCGTAGAAATCAAGAAAGAAACGTTCAGATATAAAGTTAAAGATAGCCGTAGTTCATACCGCAAATTAAGCAATCAAACCGGTGGACAAATAATGTTAGCAATGGTAGGAGCTATTCACGATACAAAGAATAAGGGTGGACAAATATTTACAATAGAGGATTTGTATAAGATTGCATTTAATTATAAGCTTTCGCCTGAAGAAAGATTTGGGAATACGAAATTACCATTACCATTAGTTGCCTCAGGAGGGGATAACGCTCTTGATAATTATATAAACCACTTACTTTTTGGATACGCTGTCTACCAATATTCAGAAGCAGTGTTTAAGCAGTTGTATAATGAGCGGGAAAAAAGTGTAAAGCGTAAACTTGAAGCAACTGATTCTGTTGCTGAACAAAAGGAATTGCAAGTTGGCCTTACCAACATAACTACAAGAGAATTTGTTAAATATTGGTCATTTGATGTGGTAAGATTTGTACATATGGTAGTAGAAAAGTGGACTTCCCAGAAAAACTCTGTTAAAAGTAAATCTCAAACACGTAAAGAAGTTCGACAGAGTCTAGTTGGAAGTTTACACCAAGTTGATTATCTTGATCCATTATTCTGGACTAAGAAAAAACGGTCAGAATTATTCAATTTAGAAACTGATATATCGATGCCAAATATTTTGCATACTCATACTCCATCGGACAGACTACCTTTACTTGGAAAATGGTTTAATTCTCTAGAAGCGATTGGCGCAGATGTCGTTAGCGATCTAAGAAAAAAAGATCCTGTTACGGCGCGGACCTTATTTTTAAGTCGTGCTAAAACGACACATGATGCATTGATGGTAGAATTGGATAAAAGACTCAATAGTTCGTTGTTTCCTCAACTATTCCCAATGAAATAGTGGCGGTGATTTTATGTACCTCCATCAATTAAATCTAAAAAATATAGCTTGTTTTTCAGAGTTGACCCTCGATTTTACTCGCGACGGTGCGCATTGTCCTTGGGTCGTTTTGTTGGGTGAAAACGGTACGGGTAAAAGCACTATTTTACAGATGTTGGCTCTGGCTTTACTGGGACGGGACTTAATCTACCAAGTTGCTAATGATATCAACTGGACTGGATTTGTACGCAGCGGAGGGATAAAAAAAGGACGCATTGAGATAACCTTGGTCCCTACGAAGCAAGACAAAAAAGCAGATACACAAAAACAGTATCAAGCTGCCTTTGAAATGGGACGCACGGCCGCTACAGGCAAAACGGGGCTCAGTCAGGACGATAAATTTGAGAAAAGCGATTATGAAAGGTTAGACAATACCCTATATAGTTACGACACGACTTTGGGCTGGTTTGCTTGTGGATATGGTCCGTGGCGACGTTTGTCTCCCCCTGGTTCAGTAGCCCGTTCTGGAGCAGTCTTGGAAAAATCTCGGCTTAAATCGCAACGGTTTGTGACGATGTTCAACTCAGAAGTTGCCTTGACCGTGGTTAGCGACTGGCTGGTTGATTTGGAGTTTCGTCGTCTGAAGGCAAAACAGTTAGGTCAAAACAAACAAGTAGAGCAGGCCGCTCGTGCATTGCGGCATGCTGTTAAAGCGATTGAAACGATTTTGCCTGACGTTCGATTCAAAGAAATCACATCAGAAGGGCAAGTGATTGTCACCGATAATGAGGCTACTGTCGCCATCGACCAACTGAGTGATGGTTATCGCAGTACATTGGCCTGGGTCATCGATTTAGTGCGGCGTTTGATCGAAGCCTTTCCGAAAGGTAATCCCCTTGAAGCTGAAGGGGTTGTTTTGGTTGATGAAATTGCTCTTCATCTTCATCCTCAATGGCAACGCAAAATTGTTGAGCATATTCGCCAGACTTTTCCCCGCCTGCAATTTATCGTCACTTCCCATAGCCCTTTTGTAGCGCAAGATATGCGTGAAGAAGATAAAATTATCGTTTTGAAAAAAGGTAAGCAGGGAGTCCAAGCACAAGAGAGCGATATATCTATCGCCAACTGGCGGGTCGATCAAATTTTGACCAGCTATCTGTTCGATCTAGAAACTACGCGCAATGTCACAATTGGCGCCATGGAACAGGAGTACCAGCAGTTACTAGATAAACAGACAACACCTGCCTTTACCGCGGCTGAAGCACAACGACTGACCGAAATCAAAAAATGGCTCGACCAGCATCAAGCGCCCCTGGGCGAAACGCCTGCTGAGAATGACGTATTTGATACGGCAACATCATTAATTGAACTGCTCGATAAATATATTGACAAATAACACCATGATAAGAATCACTCGCCTCTCAAAACCCACTATCCTACAACAAAATGAATTACGATGGACTGAAGAATTGTGTCTGGCTCGCAGACAGTATTATCAAAAGTTGGAAGATTATAATCATGGACGGCTAACAAGCCCCCCCAGCAAACCAAACGCAATTAAATCACGATATGCTCATCAAGAAATTAAAACAGCCCTAGAAATGATGTTTGGCCCTAAATGTGCTTACTGCGAGTCTCCGGTTACCGCCGTCAGCTACCAACATGTGGAACATTTTCGACCGCAGAGCATCTATCCCAAACTGGCTTATAACTGGAATAATTTGCTCCTGGCTTGTCCTCGGTGTAATAGTGGACATAAAAAAGCTAGATTTCCCTTAATGGATCGCAGCCAACCTGTTGAAAATGTAACGAATCCTTGTTTGCTTGATGACAGCGATAACAATGCCTTGATCGATCCTTGCCGGGATGAGCCGGAAGAATTTTTTGAGTTTCAGGATGAATGGTTGGTGTGTCGAAGTAATAATTTCAGAGCTTCTCAGACGCGCGATGTTTGTGGTCTTAACCGGGATGATTTAAGGGGGGAGCGAAAGAAGGTGTTAACTCTGGTGGAAGCTGTAGCTAAGGCATTCATGTTTATCACCGATGATAGCAACAAACGAATTTTGGCACGTACTTTGCAGAAAGCGACTCAATCATCTGCCAATTATGCGGCTATGTCAAGGACAAAATTAGCAAAGTTGAATATTACCCCAGCTGAAATAGAGTCTTTTCTCTGATCTGAGAGAGGGAGAAACCGTCGAGCCGCTTTTTGAAGTGCATTCCTAGTTGAGCAATGAAGCTATTTCAGTCTATCTACACCATCAAAACTAATAAACCCGAGCCATCCAATACCCCAATTTTCAACGACCACTCGCGTTTTCCCATCATCGGAGCTGGAGACTTCCAGTTTAGACAATAGCATACCCAGACTCTTGTTATCCATTGAAAAATCAAGAATATATCCCGCTCAAGTTTTCCGGAGTCGACCATGGGCCTTTGATATGGGGCGATAACGAATGAAATACACCGTTATCATCCAGGGATAAAAGCCCAAGCAATCCTAAGGCTTTTGACTCTGTATAACACTCAACTAACTTTCTCACAATCACCGGTGTTAACTTACTGCCGGGACCAAAATGCTTCTCACTATGGGGGGCTAGTCTAATCTCCAACGCCTTTAAGAGTTCATCTTTGGTAAAAGTTTCGTGTTGGGGCAGAAATTCATTGGCGAAGAAGTACCAGGTTTCAGTGCGGGTGGGGTCTTGGGTCAATTCCCAATGTATAAACCATTGCGTTGTCAAGGATTCCAAAGCCGGGTCATGTTCCCATACAATCTTACCCATTGGGGTCAATTGTATCGGTAACCCTTGCTGCGCTAAACCGGTTTTGTGAAGCCAACTGCGATAGCGTTTGGTGAATTCAGCTTTATAGCCAAAAGGTTTCGCTAGTTCATCATCGGTGAGGGTTGGGTTCGCCAATCCGTTTTTAAGGATGCCGGCCATCCGCTCTCGGTTTAAGCCAAAATTGCCATGAAAATAAACGGTCATTCTATCGACCCCCTTCCAAATTTAGCTAATCTTACCTTTAACCTTTGAAATTCATTTTCTACCGCCTGGTCAAGTTTGCATTGAAGGTGGTTACTAAAAATCTATGTAGAGCTGAATTTCAAACTACACGTATTGTTTGAAGATTACGAACTGCTATACTTATTTGCTCAATAGCTGAGGTAATTTGGGCATTATTGTTGAAGCGACCGACACTAATTCTGATAGCACAATGCGCCCGTTCATCCCCAAAACCCAACGCTTGAATTACATGGGATGGCTCCACTTTGGCTGAGGTACAGGCCGACCCGGTCGATAGCGCCACACCTTTCAACTTCACAATCAAGGCTTTGCTCTCAACGCCCGGTAGGCTCACATTGAGATTGTGGGGCAGTCGTTCGGTGGGATGGCCGTTAAGCAGGACCTCGCCCAATTCGGCTTGCAGTCCCTCATAAATCTGCTGGGTCCAACCTCGGAAGCGGGTTGCGTCTTTGGACATTTCCTTCTTAGCCAGGCGCAGGGCTTCACCAAAACCGACAATGCCGGGGGTATTAAGCGTGCCGGAGCGTAAACCTCGCTCGTGACCGCCGCCGTAGATGACTGGCTCTAACTGGACGCGGGGTAGGCTGCGGCGGCGGTACAATGCCCCTATCCCTTTTGGTCCGTATATTTTGTGGGCCGATATCGACAGGATATGAATATTCATCGCCCGCACATCGATAGGAATGTGGCCGACCGCCTGGGCGGCATCGGTATGAAATAAAATGTCGTGCTCAGCCGCAATCTGGCCTATCTCAGCCAGCGGGGTCAGCGTTCCGATTTCATTGTTGGCAGCCATTATCGAGATAAGAATGGTGCGGGGGGTAATCGCCCGTCGGACGTCATCGGGATCAACCCGGCCAAAATGATTGACCGGCAAATAAGTGACGCTCTTGCCCATCGTTTCCAGACGATGACAGGCATCTAAAATGGCTTTATGCTCGGTCACACAGGTGATGATGTGGTCGCCTTTCTTGGCATATTTTTCCGCCACCCCAAACAGGGCAATGTTATCCGACTCGGTGGCACCGCTGGTAAAGATAATCTCATCCGGGCGGGCATTAATAACAGCCGCAATCTGCTCCCGGGCCTGATCGACGGCTTGTTTGGCTTCGTGACCATAATCGTGGTCGATGCTGGCTGCGTTGCCGAACTTCTCGGTAAAGTAAGGCAGCATTACCTCTAATACGCGCGGATCAACCGGAGTGGTTGCGTTATGATCCAGATAGATAACATCACGCGGCATCGAGCACCTCCGCCGGTTCATTTTGCACCTGTTGGTAGATCTCGCGCGGCATCAACAACGCCAAATCATTGAGGCTTTTGACACGTTTATAGAGTAGCAGTACGCCGCGATTGACATGGGCCTTAAACTGCTCGGCCAGCGCATCATCGGTGACCGGGAGACCATCTTGTTTGCAGCGTTCTTTGATAAGCGCCACAAACATCTTATCCCAAGGGCCGGTCAACACATGGCGATCAATGATCCGGTCGCTGTCGGGCGGATAATCGGCCGGGTTGGGGATGGTGGGATCATTCAAAGACATACTAAAACCCAGGCGACAGAGAATATTAGGGGTTAAGCCGGTGCGTCCTTTCAGCAAACTCAGCCGGTGCGACGCTTCCTGACAAACTCTAAGACTGTTCAGTTTCATAGGTGCTGGCGCTTTCATTGATGAGCAAAGGTTGAAGCACACGCCCGTTGGCCGGCTTCAGCATGACCAAACGGGGCGGTTGGCTTAATTCATTCAAGTCGTACACGCGGGTGAGAGCCGGTTCCAAGCGTTGCTCTAACTCGGGGCCGATTTCCGTATCGGTGGCTAAGAGAATAACCTGGTGGCTGGCCTGCGGGAAATAGTCGAGCATGCTCAGGCGATGGTCGCTGTCCAAACGGCCCAGGGGTGTATCTAAAATAACGGGAAACGGTGCGTTTGATATTTCGCGCAAGGCCCAAATGATGGCGGTTGCTAACAACTGCTTTTCCCCGGCCGATAGCTGCTCGCGGGCGAAGGTCTGCTCGCGCCGCAGCAAAGTGATTTTATAGCTGTTCGGATCGATTCTTGCCCCACTGATTAAATCCTCTTTACGGCAAAGATGATTGAAGCGGCGCACAATCGTACCGGCTAACAGCCCTAGCTTTTCACCCCTTAGTTTCTCTGTATATGCTTCTAGCGCTTGTTGAGATTTGATGGCTAAATGAATACGCCGGTTGTGGGATGCGTGCTCATCGAGATGGTGCCGGATACGTTTTCGCTCGTTTTCAAGCTGTTCAATGTTGTGCTCCAGACGTTCCATTTCGGTAAGGAGATCTTGGTTGGTGATTTCCAGGGCGCCAAGCTGTCGCCCTTGCTCATAAAGCGTCTCGACCAGGGGTTTAAGGGCCTCATCACTGGGTGTCAACGCAATGTTGCGGTCGAACTGTTTCCGCTTTTTCTCAAGATGGTCCAACCGTTGAATCATTCGGCAGAACTGGGTTGGCACTTCCGTGGCCGATTTGTCAATCCAGCCCAACATGCTTTGGCGATCTTTCTCGGAAACGCGCAGCATGATCTCATCTTGATCTACCTGGGGCGGTTGAGCCGTTTGTTTGATGGTTGTTTCCAGCTTGCTTAACAGCCGCTGCCGGGTTTCAGCATTCAGCGCGACATCAAATTCATCCCAATAGGCCGGGTTTGATATTTCCCTGGCGATCTGTTCAAATTTTTTGTCCAATACCTGTTGGGCTGAAACCGCTTGTTCAAATTCTCGCTCGATGTGAAGCCGGTCGGCTACTAAAGCACACATGGTAGGGGTAATAGCAAACGGCAACAGACCGTTGGCCAGTTCTTGCGCCTGTTTCCGCACCCATTCGATTTCGACCTCAATCTCCTGGCG
>JAGRCC010000250.1 GCA_020433785.1 Anaerolineae bacterium | reverse complement strand
GCAGCATGGTTTTGCCGGCCTTGGGTGGAGCGACAATCAAGCCGCGGGTGCCCTTACCAATAGGCGCAACCAGGTCGATCAACCGCATGCTCGTTTCACCACTGGCGGCCAAATTAAATCGCTCGGAGGGATCGATGGCGACCAGCCGTTTGAAGAGGGTGCGCCGCTGGAAGGCTTCGGGGGTCAGTCCGCCCACGGTCTCGATAGTGGTCAATTGGTCGCCGGCCAGGTTGCCGGTGACCGTGGCCCCGTGAGGCAGGCGATGAGCCCGGATGAGCTTGGCCGGAACCACGATCGAGTCCGTCATCTGGTCCGGGTTGAGCAAGTGTCCCTCGCCCCGTTTGGTCAACTGTAGAATACCACCCGCGATGTTTGTCATAATTAATTATTGCCCCTTTGTCTTTTGGCTTGAGGTTTTGCTTCTATCTTCGTGTCTCTAATTGTCAACAGGAATGGGCTTATTGTCAATATCGGCCATTGCTGTATTGACAGATTCCGGAAGTTGGACTATTTATAATAAATCCTAAGATTCATAAAAAGTGTAAGCGATGCAGCAACAAGCCCAAGCCCCGGTCGGTGTTTTTCATCTGCCGGCCCAGCTCACCCCCTTCATCGGTCGAGCTGACGAAATCCAAGCGATAATCCGGCTGTTGGCCGAGCCGGCCTGCCGCTTGTTGACCCTGGTGGGGGTGGGCGGCATCGGCAAAACACGGCTGGCCGGTCAGGTGGCGGCTCAGATGCCGCCCGCCTTTGCCGATGGCGTGTACTTTGTCCTGCTGCAAGCGGTCGAGTCGCCTCATTTTTTCATCTCCGCCCTGGCCGATACGTTGAACCTGTCGCTCACCAGCCTTGAAGCCCCTGAAATTCAACTGTTAACTTATCTGCGTGACAAAGACATTTTAGTCGTATTGGATAACTTTGAGCAATTACTCCATTCAACTGAAACGGGCCGTGAAGACAGCACCGCTTTTCTCAGTCAGATCCTCGTTGCGGCGGCCGGGGTAAAAGTTCTGGTCACGTCGCGAGAGGTACTGAACCTGCAAGAAGAGTGGCTTTACCCGGTGCAGGGGTTGCCCTTCCCCCCACTGCCCCGGCTATCCGCCCTTAGCAAGGAAGAGAGTGACGAGATCGAAACGTACCAGGCCGTCCGATTGTTCGCCGAGCGGGCGCGCCGGGTGCGCCGGGATTTCTCAGTGGTCGAAGAGATAGCCGATGTGGTGCGCATCTGCCAACTGACCGAAGGCGTCCCCTTAGCCATCGAGCTGGCCGCCGCGTGGACCAAAACGCTGCGCTGCGCGGACATTGTCGCCGAAATTCAGCGCAACCTCGATTTCCTGGCAACGCCCCACCATAATGTCCCGGAACGGCAGCGGAGTGTGCGAGCCACCTTTGACTACTGCTGGCAGCGACTTAATGAGAAAGAGCGGCAGGTGTTTCAGCGGCTGGCTGTCTTTCGGGGCGGCTTCCAACGCCAGGCAGCGAAGCGGATCGCCGCAGCGTCGCTGCCTATCCTGGCTTCCCTGGTGGATAAATCGCTGCTGCGCTGGTCGCCGGAGGGGCGTTACTACCTGCATGAGTTGCTACGCCAGTACGCCGCAGAGCAGTTGGTGCGGTCGCCGGGGGATGTGGACCGGATTTATGACCGGCATTGCGCCTTCTACGCCGATTTTCTACACCAGCGCCAGGCCGATTTAGCCGGCAGCCGGCAAGTCGAAGCCGCCGCCGAAATCGAAGCCGAATTGGAGAATATTCGGGCGGCGTGGCAGTGGGCCGTGGTCGAGGCCGAAATACAGCCCATCAGCCAGTCGGCGCATAGTCTGCTGATGTTTTATCAACTTAAAAGCCGCTACCGAGAGGGGCTGGAGGCGTTTACCCAGGCTTTGGCCAGTCTGCGTCAGCAGCCGGCCACCCCAGAGCGAGAACAAGCGTTAGCCATACTACTGCTCGATCAAGGCTGGCTATATATTCGGCTGGGGCAGCTTCAGGCAGCGAAAGAAGCCCTTGAGCAAAGTCGAGCGTTATATGCCCGGCTCGATTTGCCGCCGCCACCAGGCCATTCGTCTGATCCCTTCATCGCGCTGGGCATCATTGCCCTTATTTTCGGCGATTATGCCGAAGCCGCCCAACTGGCCGAGGCTGCTCGTCAAACCAGTGATAGGCAAAACCATCTGGGCAATCTGGCGGTGGCCTTACTGCTGCTGACTCGAGTCGCTCTGGCTTACGGCCATTATCCTGAGGCTCGACAGTACTCGCAACAAGCCTGGGCCATCTATGAACAGACCGGCGCTCGCTGGCTGATGGCTTACTCGCTCAACGATTTGGGGACTATCGCCTGGGCTGAGGGCGATTACCTGACCGCCCAAAAGCAGTTCCAAACGAGCTATGCCATCCGCGAATCGTTCAATGACCTCGAAGGTATGGCGCTGGCCCTTAACCATCTAGGCAGACTGGCGGCCCGTCAAGATGCTTACACCGAGGCCCAACAATACCATCAACAGAGTCTGACCCTCTATCAAGAAATCAATGACCGGGGCGGCCTGGCGGCTTCGCTCGAAGGGCTGGGGACGGTCGCTTGCGCTTTGGGTGATTATCCGGCCGCCCGCGAGAACTTTCACCAGGCATTAAATATCGCCGCCGAGATACAATTTGTCCCGCTGGTCTTAGCTATTCTAACCGGGGTCGGCGAATTATTCTTGTCAACCGGACATTCGCATCAAGCGGCGAAAGTGCTGGCGTTCGTGAATCAGCATCCCGCCAGCGATCACGAGACGAAGACGACGGCGCAGCACCTCGCGGCCCGTTTTAACCTTGACCTTCTGGCCGAAATCGAGACCGGCCCAACAGCCAACCTCAACCGTATGATTGAAGTCGTTCAGATTGAACTGGCCGCAGTTGGCCAGACTGAAGACGAACCGCCGCCGGTGAAGGACCAACGCCACGCAGCCACCACTCAACCTTCAGTTCCCAACGCTCAGCCATTAATTGAACCCCTCACCTCACGTGAGTTAGAAATCCTCCACCTGATCGCCGCCGGACGCTCTAATCCGGAAATCGCGGCGGCGCTGATTCTCACCGTCGGTACGGTAAAAGCCCATACCAACCACATTTACGGCAAACTCAATGCCACCAACCGGGTTCAGGCCGTTAACCGCGCCAGAGAACTGGGCTTGTTGTAACCATGGCCGTTTAACCATTCTCGCCATTTTAACCCTCAGCCATTCTCAAAATGACCAAACTTAAACCCTTGTTAGATGACAACGATTAGGGTTTACGGATAAACTAAGCCTTGTAACTGGAGCAACAAAGCTTGCTTTGTCACACCCGATCAAAGGAGAGCATTAATGCTCAAGACCTCTATTTTTCGAATGGGGCAAGTCGGAGACTTGTCCCAACCCGGACAAATTAGCCATTTGTCCTACAAAAAAACTCCAAAGGAGATGATAACCAATGAAAATTAACAAATTTAGTGAGTTTAACCACAGAGAGAGAATCCTGTTATTGGGGCTGGGGTTGCTGGGTCTGGTTGGGCCGAACGGCGTTTTTCTCTACTTCGCCCTGTTCCGGTGGGCCGATGTGCTGACCACGATGCACGATCCGGTGGCGATGGCCTTTATAACTGAAGCCTTTTTTGTGATGGGAATTCTAGCGTACTATTTCGCCAAGATTACATCCGAAAAGAAGTGGCTGACGTTTATCGCCCTGTCGCTCATCGGCGGGCTGGGGTTTAGCATTCCGATCTTTCTGGTAGCAAATGGATCCGACAAACCAATCGGATGAAGGGTAGTGGGGCAGGAGTTACAATGAGGAGATTGGAGATAGGAGATTAGGTCCAATCTAATCTCCTATCTCCATCCAAATGCTGATGATAGACCCTAAGCCATCATCGCTTCAAATTGCGGACGCTCCACCGTTTCGATATCAAGCAGGGTGACGGCCAGCGTCTCCAGCTTGCCGCGCTGTTCGGTGATGATCTGTTTGGCGCGTTGGTAGGCTTGGCTCAGGATCTCTTGAATTTCTTTGTCGATTGACAGGGCCATCTCATCGCTGTAATTCCGCGATTCACCCATGCTGCCCAGGTAAGGATTGCCTTGTTCTTCGCCGTAGGTACGCAGCCCAAGTTTGTGGCTAAAGCCGTAGCGAGTGACCATGGCCCGGGCCAGCTTAGTGGCCCGCTCCAGGTCGTTAGAGGCGCCGGTGGTTACTTCATTGAAAATAATTTCTTCGGCGGCCCGGCCACCCAATAGGCCGATAATTTCATCCTCAAAGGCCCCTTTGGTGCGTAGATACTTGTCACCCTCAGGTAACGGCATGGTGTAGCCCAAAGCCATCCCGCGCGAGGTAATGCTGACTTTGTGGACCGGATCGCTGGTGGGTAAATTGTGCATTACTACCGCGTGGCCGGCTTCGTGGTAAGCCACCACCTCGCGTTCGTGATCACTGATGATTTTGCCCTTGCGCTCCGGTCCGGCCACAATCCGCTCCATCGCATCTTGAAACTCATTTTGGGTGATGAGATGTTGGTTACGCCGCGCCGCGTAAATGGCGGCCTCGTTGACCAAGTTCTCTAAATCGGCACCAACGAAGCCGGGCGTCAATCGGGCCAGATCCGTCAGCTTGACTTCAGGCGACAGCGGTTTGCCCCGGGTGTGCACGCGTAGAATAGCCTGGCGGGCGGTGACATCGGGCCGGTCGAGAATAACTTTCCGGTCGAAGCGGCCGGGCCGCAGTAGGGCCGGGTCTAGCACATCGGGCCGGTTGGTGGCGGCGATAATGATCAGATTGGTGTCGGTGCTGAAGCCGTCCATTTCGACCAGAATCTGGTTGAGGGTTTGCTCACGCTCATCGTTGCCGCCGCCCAGGCCCACGCCGCGCTGCCGACCAACCGCGTCGATCTCATCGACGAAGATAACCGCCGGGGCTTGCTCTCTGGCTCGCTTGAACAGATCGCGCACTCGCGATGCGCCGACGCCCACAAACATCTCCACAAACTCTGAGCCGGAGATGCTAAAGAACGGCACCCCGGCTTCACCGGCGATGGCTTTGGCCATTAAGGTTTTACCGGTTCCCGGCGGGCCGGCCATCAGCACCCCGCGCGGAATACGCGCCCCCAGTCTGAGGAATTTTTCAGGCTCCTTCAAGAACTCGACTACTTCTTGCAGTTCGAGCTTGGCTTGCTCAGCGCCGGCGACATCATCAAAGGTGACCTGCGGCGCGGCAACGGCATCTTCATCTTTGGCGTTGGCCCCGGCCACAATACGGGCACTGCTGCGTCCCATCCGCGTAGGCAGACCCAAGAAGCCGCTGCCGCCCTGCATCTGGCGGGCGACGCGGAAAACGATATAGCCAATAAATAGGAGAGGCAGAAAGGTAATCACCACGCCTAATACATTCGATAGGCTGGCACCGGGGTCTTGAACGATAATCGGGAGTGTTTTCAATGTCTCAACCGGAGCGCCCAAAATCTGGAGGGCCTCGACGGTGCTGATATTCGATTCTTTGCGAGCCTGCCAGGTTGTGCCATCGGTTTTGGTAACGGTTAGGGTATCGCCTTGAACCATCACTTTTTCAACACTACCGGATTCGATAGCGCTAACCACCTCAGGCAAAGAGACCTCCTGCGTAACCGTTCGGCCGCTGATAATACCGTAAGCGTACAGTCCTACAAGTAGCACAAGCACTCCAATCATAATCCAGCGCTTGAACAATGAAGATTGTTGTTTCTTTTTCAGGTCGTTTCTAAAATCCATTCGTTAACTCTCCTATAAAGATTATCATTATCGTGGATAGATTTCAGGCTATCGAATGTGGCGAGATCGCATTACATCCTGTTGATGGTTGTCTAATCATTATGCATACTTCAATCAATTAGACAAGGTTAAAATACGATCTTCCTATTTTGCTAAGTTTAGATTAGAAAAGGATGAATGAAGGGTAGATATTTGTTAAAATTTTCTCAACCTGAATGGATTACTATGGGGAAATTTCAAATCGAGGGGTAGGGAGTAGGCAAGTAGGAATTAAGGGGGCAAAACCAATGACTTCCTACGCCTTACTCCCTACTTCTCATGGGGTTAAGCCTGAAACATTGACTATCCATTAATCGGGAAAGGATAGCAACTTGAGTTATTTAAGATCAAGCGACCGGCAGAGGGTTGCGCTCGACAAAGCCACGCTGATGCCAGTAGGGATAAATCGGCCTCACATCACTGGCGGCGTCGAGTTTGGCTACCTGTTCATCGGTCAGGTTCCAGCCGAGAGCGTCCAGATTTTGCGCCAACTGCGTCTCGTTGCGGGCGCCGATGACTACACTGGCGACGGTAGGCCGCTGCAACAGCCAGTTCAAGGCGATCTGGGCCGGGGTCTTGCCGGTTTCGGTCGCCACTTCGTCCAAAGCGTCGACAATATCGTACAGAAGTTCCTCAGTAATGGGCGGTTCTTGACCTTTAAGCTGGTGCTGACGACTGCCGGCGGGCGGCGGCTGGTTGCGGCGAACTTTTCCGGTCAGGTAGCCGCCGGCCAGGGGACTCCAAACCACTGTAGCCACCTTCTGATCGAGGGCTAAGGGCATTAGTTCCCATTCGTACTCCCGCCCGATCAGCGAGTAGTAAGCTTGATGAGCCACATATCGGGCCCAGCCGTACTGCTTCGACACCGCCAGCGATTTCATTAGGTGCCAGCCGGAGAAATTGGAGCAGCCAATGTAACGGACCTTGCCGCTTTGCACCAGATCGTCCAGCGTTCGCAGGGTTTCCTCAACCGGCGTCTGGGCGTCGAAGCCATGCATGGTGTAGATGTCGATATAATCCGTCTTCAGCCGGCGCAAACTGGCTTCACACGCCTGTAGCAAATGATGGCGAGAAGAGCCCAACGCATTCGGCCCCCGGCCCATACGAAAGGTAGCCTTGGTTGACAGAAGCACTTTGTCTCGCCGCCCGGCCAGTGACTGGCCCAAAATTTCTTCCGACAGCCCTCTAGAATAAACATCGGCGGTATCGAACAAATTAACGCCGGCCTCTAAACAAATGTCAATCAGGCGGCTGGCCTCGGCCACATCGGATTTGCCCCAAGCGCCAAAGAAATCGCCTTTCCCGCCAAACGTCGCCGTGCCGAAGCCAAACACCGGTACTTTAAGCCCGGAGTCGCCCAGTTGTCTGTATTCCATAATATCTCCTTGTTGAAAATCTCAGTTCAGGAATGACCAAAGCATAACATGATTTATCGTTTATTCAATACCATGAGGTACTGCCTTTCATCATCCAAAATTCCCCGCTTTGGTCAATTGTGGGCCAAAATATCAATTTACACAGCGCTATTGGCGCATTTTGAAGAGTTCGACTATACTTGTCGGTCGCGCAGTGTGTTATCAAAGGAAATGCGCACAAGGTATTTTTTTATTTTCAAAGGAGATTTCTTATGAATCGCTATGAAGAATTGGTGGCCATTTTGGACTCGCTAAAAGAGGACTTTGGCAAATTTTACGACGGGGGCAACAAAGCCGCCGGCACTCGTATCCGCAAAGGGATGCTTGACTTGAAAAATAAAGCTCAAGACATCCGCAAAGAAGTTCAAGACATAAAAAATCAAGAATAGTTATCGGTAGCCTGCCCGCGTCTATCAACAGACGCGGGCAGGCCGCTCCTTATCACTGGCCGGTTAATTTTTTTCACTGCCTCAACCGCGCCACCGAACCGTCCTCGCTTGTAGGTTGCACTCGCACAATGACGTATTTTTAGTTATTATTCCGAAAATTCTGCTCTTAGTTACCAACAGCAAAACTTTTATTTGTAAGCACAAGGATAATGCTGTGACACATCTATTAAAAGATAAGATTGCGCTGGTGACCGGCGGGGGTCAAGGGGTGGGCCAAGCGATCTGTCGACGGCTGGCCCAAGAGGGGGCCCATATTGTCATTGCCGACATTAACGGCTCAGCAGCGACCACCACGGCGTCAGAGATCACTGACGCCACCGGCCAACCCGCCCTGGGGCTGCCGGTCGATGTGACCGACGAAACCCAAGTTGAAGCGATGGTGGGCCAAACGGTGGCTCAGTTCGGCCGGCTGGATATTGTGGTGGCTAACGCCGGTATCGTCATTGCCGGCGGCCTAGCCGACTTTCCGGCCGATCAGTGGCGGCAGGTGATTGAGGTCAACTTGATCGGCTATTTCCTCACGGCCAAACACGCGGCGCGGGTGATGATCGAGCAGCGAAGCGGGACCATCATCCAAATGAACTCCAAATCCGGCAAAAAAGGCAGCTTTAAGAATTCGGCCTATGCGGCCAGCAAATTTGGCGGCATTGGCTTGACCCAGAGCCTGGCTCTGGAATTGGCCGACTACGGCATCCGCGTCAACGCCGTTTGCCCCGGCAATCTGCTCGATTCCCCGCTGTGGGTTGACTCGCTCTACCAGCAGTACGCCCAACGCTTCGGCCTGACTGAAGCCCAGGTCCGCCAGAAATACATCGACCAGGTGCCGCTACAACGGGGCTGTACCTACGAGGATGTCTGCAATGTGGTGGTTTTTTTGGCGTCGGATCAGGCCAGTTATATGACCGGTCAAGCGATCAACGTCACCGGCGGGCAAGAGATGCGTTGATCGCCCGCTCAATTTTGCAACTCTGCCCAGTCATTTGGTAAAATGAACTGTTGTTAAAAATTGTTTCGATCAAAGGGAAGAAGATGACTGCGGAACGCTTATATACGCCCTGGCGGATGAAGTATATTACCTCAAAAAAGAAAAAAGTAGATGGTTGTGTTTTTTGCGCTGCCGTCGATGCTAAGCCCGATTATGATCGGGACAATTATCTGCTTTTACGGGGTAAAAGCACCTTCACTATTATGAATATTTACCCGTACAATACCGGCCATATCATGGTTCTGCCGAAACAGCACGTCTCGACGCTTGCCGATCTATCCCAGGATATTCAATGCGAACTCATGCTGCACGTCACCTACTTTACGCAGATTCTTGGCGATCTGCTACGGCCGGACGGGTTTAATATTGGCCTCAACCTTGGCCGCGATGCCGGATCGGGCATTGACAGCCATCTGCATATGCATATTGTGCCGCGCTGGAACGGCGACAGCAATTTTATGCCGGTGGTGGGTCACACCCGAATTTTGCCGGAAACCTTGGAAGAAACCTACGATAAAATCGTTGCCGGGATCAAAAACAACCCGCCGGCGTTTCGGTAAACCTTAGGCGTTACGCCCCGCAACCTATGGGGTTATTTAACTACCCGTATTTACTGGAGACATAATGAATCAAACCTATAGCCTCTCTCATACCGATGCCCTGAAAATAGTAACGGCCATTCAAACCCAATTGGAACAAGAAAACAAAGGCGCGGCGATTGCCGTAGCCGATGAGCATGGTGAGCTGATCGCGTTCGTCCGCACCGACGGCTGCCCGTTGGCCTCGATTTATATCGCCATGAACAAAGCCTTCACCGCGTCTAGAGAACGCAAGGAGTCGAAGGCGGTCGGTACCGCCTCCAAAGAAGAGGGATTTCCAATGACCAACTTCGGCGATCTGCGCTATGTTTCATGGGGTGGCGGCGTCCCAATTGTGTACCAGGGAAAAGTCGTTGGAGCGGTGGGCGTTAGCGGGCTGCCGGAGGAAGAGGATATTGTGCTGGCCCGCATGGGGGCCGGTTTGATCAAATAGGGCGGTGATACCCGTTCTATCTCAGTAAAATCGTTCGATCGGCCAGCCTCTGGCCTTAGCGATCTTAGCCAATTTACGGGAGGGATTAACGGCAACGGGATGTTTCGCCAACTCGAGCAGCGGTAAATCCGAGGCGCTGTCAGTGTAAAAGTAGCCTATCGTTTCCGGAAAGCTGACCTGGTTAAGATCGGCCCAGCGTTTGACCCACGCCACTTTGCCCGGTCCATAACAAAGCGGACCGTCCAATTGCCCGGTATATTGCCCCCTTTGGACGGCCAGCCGTGTACATAGATAATCTGGCCCCAAACCCAAAACTTCTGCCACCGGTTTGACCAATTCCTCAATCGAGGCCGACACAATGACCACCCGATGGCCCTGCTGTCGATGCCACTCAATCTTGGCCCGCCCCGCTCCAGACAAACGCGGCGTGAGAAATTGCCCTACTAGTCCTTCAAAAAAATCGAAGGTTTGCTCAACGCCGTTCCGGCCCACAAGCGTGATCAATCGACCGTGAACCTGGCCAAAATCAAGCTGCTTCAGTTTGTATTTCATGCCTAAATAGCCCACCTGCCACCAAGGGGCGCGGCGCTGCCTAATAATTTCCCGCACATAAACCAAGCCGGAACTGGTGCTAAGTAGGGTATAATCTAAATCAAAAAAAGCTGTTGTTGTCATGCCCACCTTTTTTAGCAAAAATCGTTGACAATAGTATAGTAGAGTTTCTGAAAAGGATAAAAGATGACCCTAAAATTTGCCGCTTACACGATGGAACGGATGAAAAATTTTTATAACGCCTTGAGCCAAACATCCGACCATTTCCCGGTGCCAGATGACTCAACCTTTTGATAAAGCTGGTCACCGATGATAAAACTTCTGGGAGAAAATCCGCTACTGTTGTTCTTCGTCGTCACCGCCTTGGGTTATACCCTGGGCCGTGTCAAGATTGTTGGGGTGCGCCTGGGGTCGGCGGCTATTCTGTTTGTGGGTCTGGTCTTCGGGGCCCTTGGCACCAATGTCACCGTCCCCGGTTTTATTATTGAGCTGGGATTGGTTATTTTTGTGTATGCCATTGGCCTGAGCAATGGGGCCAACTTTTTTCTAGCTCTACGCCGTGAGGGGCCATTACAGATCAGCTTCATTCTGTTTTTCCTTACCCTACCATTTCTACTGTTGGTGGTCATCGCCTACGTTTTCGGTCTAAGCGCGGCGGCGGCGGCGGGTCTATTTTCCGGTGTTGGCACCAATACGGCGGCCTTTGCCGCCGTTTTAGATTCAATCAGCTCTACAGCGGCTCCGGACTCAATAGACGCCATAATCGCAGCGATGGCGCTGGCCTTTGCTATTGCCTATCCAATTGGGGTTATCGGCAAAATCGGGGTCATCGCCGTCTTTCAGCAAATGTGGCGCATCGATTATACAGCCGAGGCGCAGGCGCTGCGGACGGTCTACCCGGCTCCCCAGAATATCATTGACCAGGCTATCGAAATTACGCGCCCTGAAGTGACCGGTATTGCCGTGCGCGAATTACAGCGCCGGGAAGGTTGGGATATCATCTTTGGCCGTTTAGGCCGCAACGGCCAAACCTCGCTAATCAATGGCGATACCCGGCTTGAGTTGGGCGATACCATTGCCATTGCCGGGGAAACCGAACAAATCGAGCAGGTTATCGCCGCCGCCGGGCAGGTGGCCACCAACAATCTTCTGCGCGATTACAGCATCTACAGCAAGCGCCGCCTGTTTGTCTCTAACCCGGAGGTGGTGGGCCAGTCGATTGCGGCCTTGGATTTAAAAGAGCGATTTGGCGCAATTGTGACCCGCGTGCGCCGGGGCGATACCGATCTTTTGCCTACGCGTAATACCATTTTGGAACAGGGCGACCGGATTCGGATTTTGGCGCGCTGGGATGATATTCCCAAATTGGTTGAACTCTTTGGCGACTCCTACGAAGCGGTAAGTCAGGTCAATCTGCTGTCGCTCGGCTTTGGCGTGACCATTGGCTTGCTGGTTGGCATGGTTAGCCTGACGCTGCCCGGCGACGTCAGTTTTCAGATCGGATATGCCGGCGGCACGCTGATTGTCGCCTTGATTCTGGGGTCGCTGCGCCGAACCGGCTCGATTGTTTGGACTCTACCCTACAGCGCCAATCAAACCTTGCAACAAATGGGCTTAATTCTCTTATTGGCCGGCATCGGCATCCGATCCGGCAATGCTTTGGAACATGTAATGCTGGGCAACACCTTAATCATTCTGATTTTGCTTTCATGGCTGTTGGTTACCACAACAGCGGCTACCGCCTTGGTGGTCGGCCATAAGGTGCTGGGGCTGCCATTTAGCATTGTGGCCGGGATGATTGCTTTGCAACCGGCTGTTTTCACATTTGTATCAGAACGGGCCAAAACTCACTTACCCAACATCGGCTTTACCATGGGGATTCCACTAGGATTAATCATCAATGTTGTCTACACGCAAATATTATATCTCCTCCTTATCCGCTTATAATAGCGTTAAATAAATTTAATTATTATTTAATCACCACTTAACCCCAACCTAACCTTCACTTTACCTGAACGGTTAAACTATTAGAAAAGTTATTATTCAAATAACTTAATCTTTTATCATAACATCATTCCATCGATCATTCCTATTAAAACACTTTCCGACGACCCAAGGGGTTAACCTGTGACCTTTGAACCTAAACGATGGCAGACTGAGATATGGCTTGAAGATCAATCTGAACCTGTGACCATCTACGGCGAGTCGCTGGAGGCATTGAAACAAGCGGTCGAAACCTGGCTGTTGGCGCATCACCCGCTGAACTTTAGTAACAATCCCACTTACTACCCCGTTCCGGAACGACGAAAATCGTATGTTTACTCGGATGGAACGAAAGCCATACGCGTCTTTTCGATCCACGTCGCCGATCAGCACAAATATCTCAATGAAGGCTGGTATGTCACCGAAGGTGTGGCCCTTTTCCCCAAACCGACGCCCCTGACCGGCTTTGACCAGGCCGTAGCTTCATTTGTTGAAGCCGATCTAATGATCGAGGCGGGACCGGACTACAAACAACTTCCCCATAAAACAGAAGGTAGCTGTATCAAACGAATAGCAACGCATCCAACCCTGTTGGCAGCAGCCGTAGGTATAGCGACCGCTATGTGCTATTTGGCGATGCCCATCCAAGGCGGTATCAAAAAGAATTTTGTATTAGCGATGAGTAACCCCCTGGCCGTCATTTTTTTCATTCTCGTTATGGGCATCCTATTTATCGGGCTAGGCTACTTTGTTTTCAAAGGGATCTCATACGTTGATAGTCCAAGAAGGAAAAACACCCGTAGTAGGATTGAGTTGAGGCATCACTAATCACTGGGGACAAACAATGTCGGCGCTAAAAGAGTTGGCTAACCTGATTATCACGAATATGCCTCACCTGACGGCGACTTTGACGCAGTCTATGACTGAAATGTCAATTCGTTACCCGGCTGCTCCGGTTGATCATCCATCAGCCTTGGCCCGAATACTGCTGCGAACAGTGACAAAAACGTTGGAGATGCAAAGTTCACAACCACTACTTGACCTCTTTAAAGAGCAGCAGGATAGGCTTGGGCTAGAGGCGTCGGCCTTGGCCGTTGAAGCGCTGGGCGAAATCTTAACCCCGGTTGCTCCCAATTTGGAAGCTGGAAAATTTTTATGGCGGATGCTGGCGGAGGTGCGGCTTGAACTGCTACAGGCCCAACCTGCACCGATCACGGCCTTTCAAGCTTCACTGGAAGAGGGGCAAGATGACAGAGCCAGGTTTCAACCGCCGGCCGTTAGAATCCCTACGCCTAACAGATTCCTCATTCCGGGTAACGGTGCGAAGGCGCCTGTCGCCGATGTAACCGGCCTAGTCATAAACAATTCCGGTTTTGATGAGCTAAACCCTGACTTTGATGATGAACAGTATACCCGAATAGCGCTCTCGATCGCCCGGTTGGCTCAGATGGATTTAACCATCGAGTCAACGCTGGTCGACTTACCGGTTTACGCCTTCCAGGTGGAGGCGGACAGCCTGGTCCAGGAGGTCGCCAAGCTCCTGCGGATCCACACCATCCTACCGGGGGTGATTATTACCCGGCACGGGCTGGCGATAGGGGTCATTTCACGCCGCAAATTTTTCGAGCAGCTCGGCCAGTTGTATGGCGTCGCTGTTTTTATGCGCCGGCCCATCAGTTTGATGCTGACCAAGATTAATACCGAACCGCTGCTGCTGCCGGCTTCATGCCCCATCCCTGAAGCGGTCGATTTGGCTCTCAATCGCCCCTCGAATTTTGTCTTTGAACCCATTATCGTTGCCCTGGCCCCACAAACCTATCGCTTGCTTGATGTTTACACCTTACTGATGGCCCAATCCAAGCTGTTTGCCCATCTACAGACTCAACTGCAACTGGCCAATATCGAGTTAGAAGCTCGAGTACAACAGCGCACCGCTGAACTGGTTCAAGCCAATGCGGATTTAACCCAGGAGGTTGCCAAACGTCGGGAGATAGAACAGGCTTTGATCGTCGCCCGCGACCAGGCCATAGCTGCCAGCCGGTTTAAGTCGGAACTACTGGCCAAAGTGAGTCACGAACTACGGACGCCGTTAGGAGCCATTATCGGTCACACCGAGATGTTGCAGGTCGGCCTCCACGGTCCCATAACGGACAAACAGAACCAAACTTCGGCCAAAATCATCGACAACGCCAACTACCTGACCGACCTGGTCGGCCACCTGCTCGATCAGGCCCAATATGAAGCCGGCAAGTTAACGCTGAAAATCACCACCTTTACACCGGCCGAGGTCGTAGACCATGCCGTTTCAAGTTTAGCCGTAACGGCCCAACAAAAGGGTCTGACTCTAAAAACCGAGCTTGGCTCAAGGCTGCCGGCCAAACTCTATGGTGATCCCGTTCGATTGCAGCAAATTTTGGTCAACCTGGTCAGTAATGCGGTTAAATACACCGACGAGGGCCGGGTTTGCGTCCGGCTCTTTCTTTTCGATGCGCAGCAGTGGGCCATCCAAGTAGCGGATACAGGGCCGGGTATACCGCCTGAGAGTCAAGCTCGTATCTTTGAACCGTTTGGACAAATCGATGGTTCAATGACCCGGCGGCGGGCTGGGGTGGGGCTGGGGTTGGCGATTGTCAAGCAGCTAACCACTTTAATGAATGGACAGATCCACCTGGAAAGCAAGGTGGGACATGGCAGTACATTTACCGTTATGTTGCCATTGAAGCCTATTGAAGAGGTCGCGACATGAGTGAACAAAATTCGCCTAAACCACTAGCGTTAATTATTGAGGATGATGTCGAGCAAATTTCGATATTTTCTGAGGCGCTGCGGCTGGCCGAGTATGAGACCGAAATTGCCCAAGACGGGGCGCTAGCCATGGCCCGTTTAGCAGAGATTGTCCCCACGCTGGTCTTGCTGGACTTGCATTTACCCTATGTGTCAGGCCGCGAGATTCTTCGCCAAATTAGAGCCAGCGACCGGTTGGCCAATATCCAGGTGATTATTACCACCGCGGCCCCCAACACCGCTGACATGGTTCGCCATGAGGCCGATTTGGTTCTTATAAAACCCATCAGCTTTATTCAACTGCGTGATTTGGCCGCCCGGCTACGCCCGCCGGATACGGTCTACCCGACTTAGCCGGTTACCGAGTGGCTGCCCCTGCCAGCCATCGGTGTGAACAATAAAATGCCATTACCGGCGAAATCGGGAGTAGGAAATAGAAAAACCCCTTACTCCCTACTCCTTGCTGCCTACTCCTTGCTTGGGCTTTTTTATCCGGGCTTCAATGATTGGCTCCATCTCCAGGCGGCAAATTTCCGGATTTTCCGGTAAATAGCGGACAGGCGTTTGCTGACGCAGCCGCAGGGTCTCGAACGCGAGCTCATTATATTCGGCGGATAGAACGGTTTGGGCTTGGCCATCGAGGTGAGTGGCTTCAAATTCATAGGCCACGCAGTATAAAACCTGGCGGCGGGCATTGGCCGATCGCCACAGGTTAACCACCGTCGCCGGGGCGATCTGCCCTTGCGTATCCAAGCGGCGAACGCGGCGCCAGGCGTGCCAGCGGGCCGGCAGCAGAGCCAACCCAATGCCCAGCATGACCCCACCCAACCCCGCAAACAGCAGCAGCGGCTTAAACGGCGTGGTAAAATACGGCTCTAAAACCGATATATCCGGGTGATCAACCACATATCTAACCCGAATGGTTTCGCCGGGGGGGATCGGCTGAAATTGAGTAATCGGAATGGCGTGTTGGCCGGTGTATACGGTGCGATCGTCCGTGGTGAACTGAAATATGTGAGAAACCCACAACTTGCCGGGGTCTTGCCGAATCATCTGGCCCGAGGTCACCACGCCCGACTGTTGGAGCTGCCAATAGCGATACCAATCCGGCCCCAACGTAAAGAAGCACAGCATCAGCATTACCAGGCTGCCCGTCGTCCAGACGACGCAAAAAACCAGCAGCATACTCTCAAATGAGCCGTCAGACAGCAAACGCGGTTTAGGCCGAGGCAGTGATTGAAACTCCCTCATCATCCTCACATCTTCCCAAACTCTATAACCTCTATAACCTCAAACAACTCTACCAACCCTACAAACCCCACAAACTCCAACGCTACTGAAACTGCTTGATTAACGCCTGGAACCGCGCATCGGCCCGAATTGGCTCAAAATCGGGATCGACTTGGGCATGGCCGGGGTCGATGCCCGCCGCCAATGCGCGCTGCAAGCTGGCCAAAGCCTCAGCCGCGTCGGGCCGGCCGGCCAACAGACAAGCCATATTATAAAAGGCGCTGCCATCGTGGGGATTGAGTTCAGTCGCAGCCCGGTAATCGGCCAGCGCCGCTTCCGGCTGCCCTAGCTGATGGTAGGCCGTGGCCCGATTGTAATAAGCCGTCGCGTTCGATGGGTCGCGCTGCGTGACTTCATTATAATCGACTACCGCTTGGGCCAAATCACCTTGTTGAATCAACAGGTTCGCCCGCTTCAAAAAGAGCGAGGCGTCATCAGCCCCCAGCCGGATCGCCTGGCTGTAGTCGGCCAACGCCGGTTCGACATCACCCGACGTTAACGCCGCGTCGCCCCGGCCGATAAGCGCCGGGACAAATTGGTCATCCAACCGAACCGCTTGATCGAAGTTGACCCAGGCGCGTTTATGATCACCCTGCCGGCTGTAAACCAGACCGCGCCCCAGCGCCGCCCGGGGATCTCGGGCGTCATAGCGAATGGCCTTGGCATAGTCGGCCAGCGCCTCATCAAAATTTTCCAGATGGTAATGGGCCAGACCCCGGCTAAGGTAGCTCTCAGCCTCATCCGGCTTGATGGCCAGGGCTTCAGTCAGGTCGGCCACGGCGGCCGCGAAATGACCCTGTTGGTAATGCAGCAGAGCGCGACCGGTAAATGCCCGCGACTCCCTCGGTTTTCGGAGTAGCGCTTCATTATAATCGGCCATGGCTTGAGCTATCTCGTTGAGCGCCACGTAACACCTGGCCCGATTGAGATAGACGATGGCATCGTTCGGGTCGAGGCGGATGGCGGCGCTGTAGTCAGCCAGCGCGCCGGTGTAATCTTCCTGCTTGGCTTTTAGATTAGCCCGACCATACAGCGCAGCGACGTCATCGGGTTCCACTTGCAGAATGGTCTCAAAATCGGCCAGCGCCAATTCATCCTGGCCCATCTCGACGTAGGCCTTACCTCGATTGTAAACGGCGCTGATATAATGGGGATCAAATCGCAGCGCCCGGCTGTAGGCAGCCACGGCTTCAGCATACTGCTCCTGCTGAAAAAAGACGTTGCCCTGCCCCACATAAGCCCGGCTGTGTTCCGGATCGAGCCGGATGGCGGCGCTATAGTCAGCCAGCGCCTGATCATAGTTCCCCAGGCGACGGTAAAGGTTGCCCCGCCGATAATAGGGATCGCCCTCGGTGGGCAGCAGCCGGATGGCCTCGTCATAATCGGCGATGGCCGCCTCATAACGGCCGGCCTCAGCGTAGGCGTTACCCCGGTCGTAGTAGGCTTCGCCGTCGGCCGGGTTGGCCTCGATGGCCGCCGTATATTGGGTGATGTCGTGCTCGTTGTCGCTCATTCTGTTTGCTCCGGATTGACCATTTGCCAGGCCCGCTCTACCGTTTCCATCGTCACGTCGTAATCAAATCCGCGCCGGCTGAGAAAGCCCAACGCTTTACGCTTAAAGCCGTCCTCATCTAACGCCTGCCACTGCCGTACTTTTTTTTCGATAGCGCGCCAGGCCAGTTCGCCCTCGTCGATTTGTTCTAAGGCGGCGTCGATGGCCGACTCATTCAGCCCTTTTTGCTGGAGTTCATACCGCAGCGCCCGGGCGCCTTTGGGCTTCAATCGCTCGCGGTTCTCCACCCAACTTTCGGCAAAGGCCGAGTCATCGACCAGCCCTTCCTCATCCAGCCGCTCAATCGTGGCGGCGATAACGTCCGGTTCATATTTTTTATCCCGCAGATAACGCTCAATCTCAACCCGGCTGCGGGCCCGAAAGCTCAAGTAATTCAAGGCCCGCTGGTAGGCCTTGTGCCGGGTATCCTGCTGCTTCAACCGCTCGATGTCGGCGTCGCTCAGAAGCTGGCCTTTCTTCAACTCCAGCCCCACCGACAACATTACCCCGAACGCAAACCGCTCATCCAGGTACACGTTGACCCGCTCTTTATTTCGTTTTTGAATTTCGAGTTTGGTGATCGTTCCTGACATTAAAGGTAGTATACGTGTTAAAACTAAACTTACAAGACGATGTTCAAACACTCAGTCCGCCGTTGGACGACCGCCGACCGCCCTACCATACGATCCTT
The DNA here is from genome assembly GCA_020433785.1 of Anaerolineae bacterium. The sequence goes on along the minus strand of JAGRCC010000250.1, from coordinate 1,615 downwards.
GTCACTATTCGACGGTTCACGGTCGGCAGTCGACGGTCAGGAGTTAGGTCAGTTACCGTTTCACGGCCAATCGGTAAAGCAGCAGCAATATCACCGCCCCGATAACCCCAAAAATGATGCTCATGAAGTCAAGGGTCCCGGTAGCCACGCTTAAGCCCAGCAGATTGCTCAGAAAGCCGCCGACAAAAGCCCCGGCAATACCAATCAGCGAGGTGACCAGACAGCCACCCGGATCGCGCCCCGGCATTACAAATTTAGCCAGTGCGCCAATAATAAGCCCCACCACCAGCCAACTGATGATTGAATAGATCATTCTTTTTATTTCCTCCTGGGTAAATAAAGCTTATGTGAATTGAATTATCAGTCAACGCCGCCGCCTGAGTAGACAAGCCTTATTGCAGGCTGCCTATCTGGCGATTTACTCCTTATTAATTATAGGCATGGTAAGCCAGAGTTAGAAATAGGCAAATAATTTGGAAACCGGATTGTATCTGTCCGGCTGCATTGGCATCGAAATTTAGGCTCGGTAACGGCTTAAAAAGCACATTGCCTTCTTGGTAAAAATCAGGTACAGTAAACGGCAACTTCGTTCCAGTAAGCCTTCAAGGCGGAGACATCGCTAAAACGATTACAACGAACCCTTTTTCTGGAGCGACAAAAGCGATTACGACGAACTTTTTTCTGGAGCGACAAAGCTTGCTTTGTCATGCGCAGTAAGGTCAAAGTAAACGTTGACGCTCCAGGTCTGTATTGTCAGAGGAGTGCAACAGTCTCAACTGAGACGACACCGACAATGAAAATGTTGTAGGACAAACTTAAGTTTGTCCTACAACATCTATTGTCAGAGGAGAAATAATATGGCCAAAAACAACGATATCAGCGTCTTTATCGCCAGCCAGGACGCCACCTGCGATGAGTGCGGCGAGGCGTTGGGACGCGATGCCTGGATTACCCTGACCGAGGACAACAAGGCGCTGTGCCTGGCCTGCGCCGATCTGGAACACCTGATCTTTCTGCCGGCCGGGGATGCGGCCCTGACCCGACGGTCGCGCAAGCACTCGACCCTGAGTGCGGTCGTGCTCAAATGGAACAAGCGTCGTAAACGGTATGAGCGGCAGGGCTTGCTGGTGGAAAGCCGGGCGCTAGAGCAGGCCGAGCAGGATTGCCTGGCCGACAGCGAGGTTCGGGAGCGCCGCCGACAGCGAGAAGCGGTGCGGCGGACCGAACTGGACCGCCAATACGTCGAAGCGTTCGCCGGACGGGTGCGCCAGTTGTTCCCCGGCTGTCCGGCCGGTCGAGAGGAGACGATAGCCGAACATGCCTGCCTCAAATACAGCGGCCGGGTGGGCCGTTCGGCGGCGGCTAAGAGCCTGGATGATCAGGCCATCCGCCTGGCCGTCATCGCCCACATTCGCCACGTTGAAACCCAATATGACTCGCTGTTGGCCGGCGGCTATGGTCGCCGGCAAGCACGACAGGCCGTCGAGGCTGACATTGATCGGGTGCTGACCCGCTGGCAAAGCTAACCCCAAGATATTCCCATCAATAAAAACCGCTTGCAAAATCCTGCAAGCCTATTTTACGGCGTCAAAAAGTCCTTGCAGAATTCTGCAAA
>JAGRCC010000017.1 GCA_020433785.1 Anaerolineae bacterium | reverse complement strand
TTTGAAGCGTCCTAAATTCAACCGGTTCCCCGGCAGAAGTCGAAACCGTGGTACTGTAAGGCAAGAAAAACGAATCTTCCGTTCGGTTGATAAACACGACCCGGCCGGTGGCCTGACCAGTGGGCGCCAGTTCGGTTTTGACGGTTTCGATTTCATCAGAACCGGCCAGCTCTACCTGGCCGATTCGAGCCGGGAAGGTCAGTTCCTGAAAATTCACCCCATCCACTTCCGGGTCAGCCTTAACAATTAGTTCTGTTTCGACCGGTTGGGCAATCGGCGTAACGGTCACGGTGGCCTGCGGAAACAGCAGCAGCGCCCCCATCACCAGCGCCACCGCCAGCACCAAAACCAGAGCCACCCGGCCGATCCATTGGGCTACCCACAGAGAGGGATGCCGTTTCTCGTCACTCTCCACCACTTCAAATCGTTTCTTTTTGACCCGCCTGCGCGGCAGATCACCCGCCGGTTGAGCCTGGGTCTTAAGCGGCGGCGGCATTGTTTCCGATGGCGGCGTCACCGCATTTTCGTTCGTAACCCAGCCGGCTCGCTTGGCGTTTTTCAAACTGCTAAAGGTTTTGAGGCCGGCTTCCTTAGCATAATCACGGATGGTGGGGTGGGAGGTGACAATGGCCAGTTCCACGGCTCGATAACTAAACTGGCGAGCCAGCAGTTTCATATTAACCAAACTATTTAGCGCTTTGTTTTGCGATGGAACCACGATCAACAGTTTGGCGCGCTCAGCGCCGTTAGCCCCCTGGACCACTTGCGGGGTAATCTTAGGCAGCGCAAACTCTATGCGGCTGCGAATGGCCGTGATATCATCGCTTTCATCGAGAGCTAAAACTTTTTCTATCATTTAATCAGGCAAACCCACCGTTAAACTTAAGGTTAAAGAAAACAGATTAAAATCGAGTCCATCCGGCCGCACATTGAGCGGAAATGCCGATTGAACCCCTAGTTGAAACAGTTCCGGCGCGGCATCAAACGGCGCCGGATGGGTACGCAACAGTTTATCCAGGCCAGGCAGCAAACTCCCGCCGCCGGTCATATAAATCCGCCGGGGTAGTGGTTGACCCACAGCCAGCTCAATCAACAGGTCAATTACCGCCTCATGCCAGCGCCGGCGCGCTTCATCTAAAAACGCATCCAGTCGGCCCCGTTCTCGTCGATCAAGGTCATCGCCGGCCAGCGCGTGTTTAAGGCCGCGCGCTTGCGCCTGATCGACATCCAGCGACCGGGCCAGCGCTTGTGTAAAAAAATAGCCGCCAAACGGGACCCAAGCGGCGCCGATCAGAGCGTCGTCTCTTAACAGGCAAATATCCGTCCCTGCATCGCCGATATCCAGAATAATCGACTCCGTCGAGGGAATGGTGGCGGCCAGCGCCTGTGGGGCGGCCACGATGTTGGCAATGGCCAGATCGAGCCGGTTGGCGATCACTTCCAGGGCTCGCATAGCGCCGGCTTGACCGGCAACCCCGAAAACGGACAGCACCAGTTCTTGGCCGGCCAGGCCAATGCCTTCTAAGATCAGATGATTATCGAGCCGCAGTCCGGCGTCGGTCACGGCCAACGGCTGCCATTGCCCCGGCTCAGATACGCTACGGGTCAATCCTTGGCGAACCATTTTTGCTCCCCGCAGCCGTAAACTGGCTAATTCTCTGGCTTTGATCGGGTTTTGTGGTTTAGGGCGCGTTCGCTTAACCGTAAACAGCCGACCCACCGTGGCGCGACCGGGCAGCGCCAGAATGACATCATCCGGCACAATTTTATGGCCGATGTAGCTTTCGGTGCTGTCCTCAGCCTGAGTTAAAGCGTCATTTACCGGGCGAGTCACCGCACCAGCTTCGAGCCGCCCGCCGGTAATATCATGCCCGCCGGCATCAGCCAGCCCGTAGCCGACCACCTCCAGCCCAGGCTGATCCGGCTTTAGCAGCACCACAGCCGCTTTGACCGTGTCCCGGCCGATATCCAGCAAACTGTAAGCGGTGGGACGCGGCTCGGTTGACGACGGAAACGGGTTTAAAAACCTCATGCGACATCATTTATCTCACCGATTCAGCCACCAGACCATCGACTTGGGCCAGCGCCTCATCCAACCGCGACGGATCTCGACCACCGGCCTGGGCCATATTAGGCCGGCCGCCGCCGCCGCCGCCGACCAGGGCCGCCACGGCTTTCACCAGCTTGCCGGCGTGCAGGCCGCGTTGGATCAAATCATCGGTCACTGTAGCAATAATTACCGGCTTATCATCAGACACTGTGCCCAATACCACCACCGCCGAACCGAGTTTATCGCGGAACCAGTCGCTCATCTCCCGCAACATGGCCACATCAGGTACATCGACCTTCAACGAGACAACGTTGATATCCTTGATGGTATGGACCTGATTTAACATGTGGGTAAACTCGGCCCGGGCCAGCCGGCGTTGCAGTTCTTTGACCTGTTTTTCGCTGCTTTGCAGTTGGTTTAACAAGGCTGTGGCGCGCTCGTGTACGTCCTCCGGTTTGACTTTGAGGGCCGCCGCCGTCTGATCGAGCGTGTGCAGCCGCCGCTGAATCAATGCCTGAGCCGCTTCGCCGGTAACCGCCTCAATTCGACGAACACCCGCTGCGGCGCTGCCTTCATTGGTGATGTACAGCCCGCCAATTTGAGAGGTGCGATCAACGTGGGTACCGCCGCACAACTCCCGGCTGTATCCATCATCGCCAATTTGGACCACCCGCACCACATCACCGTATTTTTCGCCGAACAGGGCCATAATTTCGCCGGAGCTAATGGCCTGTTTTAATTCGTCATAATTCTTCTGGCCGGCCGAGACCGCTTTATCGGCCAGAATGATCCGATTGACCGCCGTTTCAATCTGGGCCAACTCAGCCGGGCCCACCGCGTTCGGGTGGCTAAAGTCGAAGCGCAGCCGGTCGGGCGCGACTAACGAGCCGGCCTGAGCCACATGCTGGCCCAAGGTTCGGCGCAGTTCGCGGTGTAAGATGTGGGTGGCGGTGTGATTGCGCCTGATGTTCCAGCGCCGATCAGCATCGACTTCAGCCAGGGCCGAATCGCCCACGCTGAAGCGGCCAGACGTCACAATCCCGGCGTGGGCGACGATGCCATTGACTGGCCGGATCACCTCTGAAATATCAACCGCCCAGCCGCCCGAGCCATTGGTTGCAGCGGTAATAATCTGGCCAGTGTCGCTGACCTGCCCACCCGACTCAACATAAAAAGGCGTCTTATCCAGAACGACTTCGATTTTTTGACCCTCTTCGGCGCTGTCAACCGACTCGCCGTCACGCAAGATGGCGACGATGGTGGCCGGAGTGGGGCTGTCGTCATACGGGTTGTAAGCCACGCCGCTGTCGGACAGGCGGCCGCTGCTTTTAAGGGCATCAAACAGGTCGGCATAAACTTGTAAGGTATCAACCGCGATTTCACCAATTTTACTGCCGCCTGAAATTTTGGCGTGCTCTTCAAAAGCCGTTTGGTAGCCGGCCTCATCCACGCTGAAGCCATATTCCTCGGCGGCGATAACGCGAGTAAGATCTTTAGGAAACCCGTAAGTGGCGTATAGCTTAAAGACTTCAGCGCCAGGGATACGGTTTTTACCCGCCGCTTTAAGCTTGGCCACCAAATCGGCGATGAGGTCCAGACCGTTGATAAAGGTTTTCAGGAAGCGCTCCTCCTCCTGGGTGATGACATTGAGGATGAATTGGCGGCGCGCTTTGAGTTCAATGTAGTGATCGCCCATCTCGTCGATGACTTTGTCGGCCACTTTGGCCAGGAAGGGGCCATCGAACCCGGCCAGACGACCATAGCGAGCGGCCCGGCGCAATATCAAGCGCAGCACCGAGGCCCGCCCTTCGTTGCCGGGCATCACCCCGTCGCCAATCATAAAGGTGATGGCCCGACCGTGATCGGCGATAACGCGGTAGGCGATTAAATGTTCTTCAACTTGAGCGTCGGTATGGCCGAGCAGGCTTTGGACGTGGTTGATGATCGGCATGAATAAGTCGGTTTCATAGTTGGACTGTTTATCTTGCACCACCGAAATGATCCGCTCCAGCCCCATGCCGGTATCGACGCCCGGTTTGGGCAGAAGGGGGCGGCTGCCGTCTTCTTTTTGGTTGAACTGCATAAAGACCAGGTTCCAAACTTCAAGCCAGCGCTCGCAGCCGTTGTCGATCAGCACGGAGCAGTTGGGGTCGCCGCAGGTGCAGGCGTCTTCACCCCAATCGTAATGCAGTTCTGAAGTGGGGCCGCAGGGGCCCACATCGGCCATTTGCCAGAAGTTGGTAGCATCGCCCATGCGGTAGACGCGGCGGGGATCGATGCCCATCGTTTCGGTCCACAGGTTGTAGGCTTCATCATCGCTGGTGTGAACGGTGTAGTAGAGCCGGTCGGGTGAGATACCGTACACCCTGGTCAAACATTCGTAGGCAAAGCGAATGGCGTCTTCCTTAAAATAGTCGCCCAGCGAGAAGTTGCCTAACATTTCAAAAAAAGTATGATGACGCGGCGACGGACCGACATTTTCCAGATCGTTATGCTTGCCGGCCACTCGCATACATTTTTGGGCGGTGGCGGCCCGGTTGTAGGCGCGCTTTTCCAGCCCCAGGAAGGTATCTTTGAACTGAACCATCCCGGCATTGGTAAACAGCAGCGTGGGATCGTTGTGGGGTACTAAAGACGAACTGGCCACAATGGTGTGGCCGTTGTCGGCAAAATAATCCAGAAACGCCTGGCGAATTTGAGCACTGGTCATCGTCATAATGGTAGACCTCATTTAAGGAATCAATCGGAGATTTTAATCCAATCAGACAGGGATGTCAATCTTAATTCCACCATCGGCTCTTTGTTTTACAATTCCGGCTTTAAGAAGTGCATCTTAAATCAATTTAATGTACAATGAGTAGTACCACTGCCTATCAAACAAATAAATTCAAGGTTTTGTCACTTATTTAAAACTTACGACCTGCGAAACATTATATATTTACTAAGCGAGCAGAGGAGAACATACATGTCAGGTCACCCCACTATATCAGGTCGGCCCGTTGAAATTTTGTTAATCGAAGACAATCCCGGTGATGTTCGATTAACCATTGAAGCCTTTAAAGATGCCAAAGTTCGCAACAATCTCACTATCGCCACAGATGGGATTGAAGCGCTGGAGATTCTTAAAAAAGTGGGTAAGTATGCCAACGCCTCCAAGCCGGATCTGATTTTACTTGACCTGAATTTACCCCTCAAAGATGGCCGCGAAGTCCTGGCCGATATCAAAGCTGATGAGGCTTTGAAACGAATCCCGGTTGTAGTTTTAACCACTTCTCACGCCGACGAAGATATTTTCAAAAGTTATGACCTTAACGCCAACTGCTATATCACCAAGCCGGTTGATCTGGATCAGTTCTTAAAGGTGGTCAAATCAATTGAAAGCTTCTGGTTAGAAGTGGTGATTTTACCTTCACAATAATAGCAAGCCAATGACGCCTACAATTTTAAAAATCCTATTAGTTGAAGACAATCCGGGCGATGCCCGTCTCGTGCAAGAGATGCTGAAGCAGAGGTTTAATCCCCAATATCGGTTGACCCATGTTGAAAGTTTGAGTCAGGGCTTAGACCTCATTAACCAAGAGAAATTTGATATTACGTTATTGGATCTAAACCTGCCGGATAGTCAAGGGTTGTCAACGCTCCATCGACTTTGCCAAGTTATGCCCCCTACGGCTGTTGTGGTCCTAACCGGAATGACCGACGATGAACTGGGCATTCAGGCCATTCAAGCCGGGGCGCAGGATTATTTGGTCAAAGAAGAAATCACGACTTCGGTCTTTACGCGCTTTCTCCGTTATGCGATTGAACGAAACCATTTGTTGAACAAATTACAACAAAAAGAAGCCTTCAACCAGGCCATCCTCAACTCGTTAACCGCCCGCGTAGCCGTCCTGGATCAGAATGGCGTCATCGTTAGTGTTAATGACGCCTGGCAACAATTCAACCGTGAGCACGATGGCGAAGATTATCCAGGGATGAATTACCTGAATGCGTGTGAGGCCACGGCCGCGCACGATCCCCACTGGAGTGAGTGTGCCGCAGGTCTCCGGTCAATTTTAGAGGGATCGGTCACCAGTTTCGATTTTGAATATGCCTACCCGGCCCCGTCCGGCCAATTATGGTTTCTGATGAAAGCCACCCCGCTGCAAACCAAGGCAGGCGGGTTGGTCATGTCTCACATCGATGTTACCGCCCTAAAGCAGGCCGAAGCTCAAATTGAACATCTGACCGAGGCGCTGGCGGCTCGGAATTACAATCATTACCTGGCCATGAGCAATGGTATGGGCGCTGTAACCAAGGCCTCAGTTGACAGCAATATGGCCGACAAAGTACTATATGAACTGATTCCGGAATACAAAGATTTGGTCGTTCGTTATGTCAGAGCGGTTCGCATTCATAATGACCGTCCTTCCAGACAGGTGCAAATCTTTGCTCATCGCCTGGCTGATCTGCACATCCAAGCGCGGGATATCGTGCGAATTCATCTGGGGGTTCTGACTCAATTGACCGAAGAAATTCTGCCGTCACAAGAAAGAGCCTTTTCAAATGACGCCCGCCTGGTTCTGCTTGAACTGCTGGGCACGCTATTAGACATCTATCTGAAATCCTGGCAAAAATCGATTGATACGGCGGAAAACCAGCCATGATATTACATTTTCAATTGTACATTGCCGGCGAGCACCACCACAATCATGTGGCTATCTCAAATTTACAAAATTTGAATAAGCTTTATTGTCAAAATCAAGCTAAAATAGAGATCATTGATCTGACCAAAAATCCAGAAATCGCTATCAAGGCCCGGGTGATGGCCACGCCGACCTTGGTAAAAGTTAAGCCTTGGCCCAAGCAGCGCGTTATTGGCGATTTATCGGATATTGAAAAGGTAGCTAACGGTCTGGGTCTGCGGGGTTTGCTCAACAATGAAAAGACCGGTAACTGGCATAACGTTGCCGATCAATAGGGTAGTTGGAGTTTATGAATGGACGAGTTTAAAAATTTGCAGGTATTAGCCAAAACCCCGACCGGTATCGAAGGGTTTGAACATCTAACCATCGGGGGCCTGCCTAAAGGACGAACCACCTTGCTGGTGGGGAGTTCTGGATCGGGTAAGACGATGTTTGCCATTGAATTTCTCTATCGGGGCATCACCGAATTCAATCGTCCCGGGGTGTTTGTCACCTTTGAAGAGCGCGCCCCCGACATCGTCCGCAATGTTAAAAGCATGCAGTGGCGGCTTGATGAGCTGGTCCAGCAGGGGCAACTCATATTTGTCGATGGTTCGCCGGAATTAGATCCGGTCGAAGAAACCGGTTCGTATGATCTATCGGGGTTAATTGTTCAAATTAGATACGCGGCTGAAAAAATAAAGGCCAAACAGGTTGTTTTAGACTCCATCGGTTCGTTATTTCACCAGTTTAACAATATCAATATCATCCGGCGCGAAATTTTTCGGATTACCGAAGTCCTCAAAGAAATGGGCGTCACCGCCATTATGACCGCCGAACGTTTGGAAGAATACGGCCCCATTTCCCGCTACGGCATCGAAGAATTTGTGGCCGATAATGTGATTGTCTTGCGAAATGTACTCCACCAGGAAAAAATTCGGCGAACCATCCAGATTTTAAAGGTCAGAGGCAGTTCACACATTCAGGGTGAGTTTCCCCTGACCATCAGTGACTCCGGTATTAAGATTTTGCCGCTGTCTGCTATCCAATTACAACAGGAGTCTTCCGATTACCGAGTAACCACCGGCAATGCAGAACTCGATCAAATGACCAGCGGCGGCATCTTTCGCGACTCGATTTTTTTAGTCAGCGGCCCGACCGGCAGCGGCAAAACTCTCATGTCAACCATGTTCACCGCCGCTGCGTGTCGAAACAAAGAGCGGATTTTGCTGCTGGCCTACGAAGAGTCGCGGGACCAACTACTGCGTAATGCCCGTTCTTGGGGCATCGACTTTCAACAGTGGGAAAATGAGGGCTTGCTAAAAATTGTATGTGTTTATCCAGAAACAATGGGTTTAGAAGATCACCTTTTAACGGTCAGAAAAGAAATCGAAACGTTTGGACCACAACGATTAGTAATGGACAGCGTCTCAGCCATGGAACGGGTGTCCAGTGTCCGCAACTTTCGGGAATTCGTTATTGGTCTCACCTCTTATGTAAAAAAAGAGCGCGTCTGCTCATTGTTTACCAGCACCACACCCCAACTTTCCGGCGGCGAGTCGATTACCGAAGCCCACATTTCCACCATTACGGACGTGATCGCCCTGCTCCGCTATGTCGAAGTTCGCGGCGTTATGCGGCGGGGCATTGCGATCATCAAAATGCGCGGCTCGCAGCACGAAAAGAACGTCCGCGAATTCACCATCGACGGTCAGGGGCTGCATATCGGGCAGCCCTTTAAGAATGTTGAGAACATTATTCTGGGCATTCCTACTCGAACCACGCTATCAGAAGTGGATCAGTTGGGGGATATGTTTGAATAATTTCGGCAATTATCTGTTTACTTAATACTCAAGGTCTGATATAGTTAAATAACGTCATAGCCAAGATTCTTCCGGGCAATCTAGACCGTTGCTCATTTCCTAACACCGGCCAGACCAAACGGTTGAACTATTTACCGGTATTGCTGGGGTTAGCTTCGCCCGTTACTTACAGCAGGAAACATCTATTATGAATGTTGAGCCAATAAAAGTTTTGTTGGTTGAAAACGATCCCAATGATGTTGACCTCATCCAAATTGCCTTAGCTCAAGCTGATTTTGGCCGTATCGATTGGGACCACGTTGACAGCTTGAGTGAGGCCGTAGAAACTTTAAGTCAAACCCCATATGACCTACTCTTGCTCGATTTGTCTCTACCTGACGCCTGGGGGCTTGACACCGTCAAACAAGTTAGACAACAAACGCTCGATATTCCTGTTGTCGTTTTAACCGGCAACGCCGATGCGGAACTGGCGCTGGAAGCCGTTAGATTAGGCGCTCAGGATTACCTGGTTAAAGGGCAAGTCAGCAACGGCATGCTGGTCCGTACAATTCGTCATGCCATTGAGCGGCACCACCTTCTTAAAGACCTGGAAACGCAAATTACCGCGCTGCTCCACAGCGAAATCCGTTTCCACAAAATGATCGAGCACAATGCCGATGCCATCGTGATTATCGATCAAAACGGCATGATCCGATTTGTTAATCCGGCGGCAGAAAAACTATTTGGCCGCGGGGCGAAGTATCTTTTGGATCAGTTATTTGACTACCCTATCGTGGTTGATGAGCCGACCGAGATCACAATTACCTGTCCGGGTCAAAACGATTTTCTCGCATTTGCCGAAATGCGGGTGGTGGAAATGATCTGGGAAGAGCAGTCGGCTTACCTGGCTTCACTCCGCGATATTACGGAACGCAAACGGGTTGAAAAAGCCCTACGGGAGCATATGCGCGAACTAGAAGCGCGTAATGAAGAGTTAGATGCCTTTGCCCACTCAACCGCCCATGATCTTCGAAACCCGTTGACGCTGATTATCGGCTTCGCCAAAATGCTAGAAGAAGAGTACAGCCAAATTTCCGCCGACGACGTCCAATCGACCTTAATAACCATCGCTAACACCGGCCAGAAGATGAGCCATATCATTGATGGCCTGCTAGTTTTGGCCGGGCTGCGTAATCAGGAAATCACCATCGAGCCGCTGGATATGGGGGCGATTATTTGGGATGTCCGGCAGCAGTTGAGCAATTTGTTCGATAGCTACCAGGCGGAAATATACTTGCCGGCGCAATGGCCCACCGTGATAGGCTATCGCCCCTGGGTGGAGCAGGTTTGGGTTAACTATCTCACCAACGGCCTCAAATATGGCGGATCGCCGCCCCGGCTGGAATTGGGGGCCGATGTCCAATCCAATGATATCGTGCGCTTCTGGGTTCGAGATAATGGTCCCGGCCTGACCATAGAAGAACAAAAACGTCTGTTTGTGCCGTTCACTCGCCTTAAACGACCGAAGGAGGCTGACAATGGTCACGGATTAGGGCTGTCGATCGTCAAACGTATCGTCGAACGGTTGGGGGGTCGGGTGGGGGTTGTTAGCCCGGACATACCCGGCCACGGCAGCGAATTCTATTTTACCTTATCATTAAAAAACTGACCGCTATGAACAACTCATCGCTCACAATTTTGGTCGTTGAAGACAATTCCGGGGATTATGGTCTGCTGGAGATGACTTTAAAACGGTCCGATTATTACCAGAGCCAGTTGATTTGGGCCGAAACATTCGGTCAGGCCATCAACTGCCTCAACAACCATACGATTGACATTATTCTGTTAGACCTTTCCTTGCCGGATATGTGGGGTGTTGACAGCGTCAGACGGCTGAAATGCCATGCCCCGGCCACCCCGATCATTGTCTTAACCGGCTATGAAGATGAGGCGGTGGGGGCTGAAGTGATTCAGGCCGGGGCCCAGGATTATTTTGTTAAAGGTGACTTCAGTGGCAATATCATGCTGCGGGCCATCCGCTACGCCATCGAACGCCAACAGCTGATGTTGAAGGAAAGGCGCTCCAGTGAAGAGCGGTTTCGGCAGGTTGTTTCATCAATTAGCGACCATATCTATGTCAGCGAAATCAAAGAAGACGGTCAACTGGTGAATCTGTACCTATCGCCCCATATTGCGCCCTTAACCGGCTATCCGTTGGAAAAATTTGCCGACGATTGGCACTTTTGGCCGTCAACGGTCATCTATCCCGATGATCGTTCGACCGCCGCGCTGCAAGCCTCCCGTTTACTTAAGGGCAAAAACAGCGAAGTTGAGTACCGCCTGCTCCGGGAAGACGGCGAGATCATCTGGGTTCGAGACAGCGCCCGTGTTAAGGTTGAAAACAATTCGAAAATTATCTATGGCGTGGTCAGTAACATTACGGAACGGAAACGACTGGAAGATCAGCTCCACCAATCACAAAAAATGGAGGCCATTGGCCGTTTGGCCGGCGGCATTGCCCACGATT
>JAGRCC010000249.1 GCA_020433785.1 Anaerolineae bacterium | reverse complement strand
TTTGGACATCCATCAAAATAATGTTCGGATGTTCTCCTTTTGCTTTCGTAATTGCTTCAATGCCACTTTTAGCTATGATGACCTGATAATTTTTGTGTTTTAAAAGATCTGTTAAGGCAATTCTGCTCGCTTCATTATCATCCACAACTAAAATCAAAGCCTGACCCGTATCCAATGGTACATTTCGAGTTTGAGGCCAGTTAATCGGTGATGGTGGTTCGTCGGTTGCTAATTGCTTTGCCAACGGAGTTTGTTCTTTTTTTGAATTTCTTCCAATGGGCAGCGAAACAGTAAAACGGCTTCCTTTACCTACCTCACTCTCTACCGTTACCCGACCATTGTGCATTTCAGTCAACCTTTGAACCAAAGCTAACCCCAATCCTGTTCCCTCATATTCCCGTGCCAAGCTGCTATCAATTTGTACGAACGGATCAAAGAGCCGTTTTTGATCGGCTTTCGAAATACCAATGCCTGTATCCCAAACGATGAAATGAATGAGATTATTAGCTGTATCTTTTTCAACTTCTAGCCCAATTGATCCTTTACTCGGTGTAAATTTTGCAGCATTACTTAGAAGATTGACCAAAATCTGTTTTAAACGTCGTTCGTCCCCTTCTATCGTATCAATGGTGCTGTCGAACGTGGAAATAACCTTAATTTGCTTCTTCAAAGCCATTTGTTTTATAAACAATAAACTGGCCTGGCAAACTTCGTCGATGTTGATCGACCTAAGATCTAATTCTAGTTGGCCTGCTTCTATTTTCGACAGGTCCAATATTTCATTAATTAAGGCCAGAAGGTGTCGTCCGCCTTCTTCGATATATTTTAAGGTGTTTTTCTGTTCGTCATTGAGAGATCCATAGGTCTCCATTTTTAGAATTTCTGACATCGATAGAATAGCGTTCAACGGTGTACGTAGTTCGTGGCTCATATTAGCCAGGAACTCATCTTTCAGACGGGCCGCATGGGCTAATTCGATATTAGCCGCTCTTAATTCGGCCGTACGTTCCTCGACCCTCTGAGCCAACAACGCTCGTTCTTCAACTAAACTTTCTTGAGCCTGTTTACGCGCTGTGACATCGACTACGAGTTCAACGAAGTTACTTAAGTGACCCTCGTTATCGAAAACCGGGCTGAGTGTCAGTTCATTCCAAAAAGTTGTGCCGTCTTTGCGATAATTTAGTAAGACGCAAGAATAGGTATGATGTGTCAAAATTGCCTTTTGAATTTCATTAGCAATTTGGGGGGCAGTGTTCTCTCCATGCAGAATTCGACTATTTTTCCCAATAACTTCTTTTTCAGAATACCCGGTTATTTCCGTAAAAGCCGGGTTGACAAAAACAATCGGATGATTAGGTTGATTGGGATCACTTATGCTAACGCCAATGGGGGCATTTTCAATTGCTGCAGCCAATTGACTGTTTTTCTGAACTGCGGATCGGAGCAAGTCTTCCGTCTGTTTCTGTTTTGTAACATCACGGGCAACGCCATAAAGGATCCCATCCGCGCCAGGTTGGATAGACCAAGCTAGCCATCGGTACGTGCCGTTTTTGTGCCGGCATCGAACTTCAAAATAGTCTGTTGGGATGCCTTGAGCGAGCTGCGCCCTTTCGGCCAATGTACTCTCAAGATCCTGCGGATGTATAATATCGAAATATGGCCTCGATTCTAATTCGCTAGAAGTCCACCCCAATGTTTTTTCGAAGGCAGGGCTTGAGCGCCGGATGTAGCCATCAATATCCATAATACACAGCATATCCAGAGATAAAGTAAAAAACAGGTCCAGTTCTCGCTCTGCTTGCTTCCTCTCGATAATTTCTTGTTGAGCTTGTTGATAAAGTCGAGCATTTTCAATGGCAGTAGCCGCTGATGCCGCCACTGCACTAAGAATATGTAAATCTCGTTCATTAAAAGTGCCGGCTTCTTTATTGATCGCCTCGATGGCCCCTATGGTTCGACCTTTGGCTTGCAGGGGCACACAAAGAACCGAACGTGTGATCTTACCGCTTTTCTCATCAAATGCGGCATAAAAGCGAGGATCATTGGCCGTGTCCGATACCAAAGCCGGCTCCCCATTTTCGACCACCCAACCGACAATCCCTTGATTGCAAGCCAATCTTTTACCTTTGATAAAATCTGCTCCTTCACCAGCAGCAGTGGCGAACCACATATCACTTTTGGCCCTATCCAGTAATACAACCGAGGCGGCTGTTACATTTAATAGCCGGCTAACGTGATCAGTAATACTCGTTAAGATTTCGGACAGATTTAATGTCGAAGCAATTGTCTGGCCGATGACATTTAATGTGGCCAATTCTTCAATGCGCTGGTCAAGCTCATTATAAAGATGAGTATTCTGAATAGCGATTGCCATTCGAGCGGCCACTTCGCTGGCTATTTCTATAAACTCGTAAGAAAAGGCATTTGGATAATCTGCTCCCAAAATTAATTCGCCAATTAATTGACCTTGAGCAATGAGGGGCGCTTGAACAGTAGATTGAATACTTTCATTTAGTAACTTTTTTTGGATGCCTAATTTGTTTTTTGTAGTTGAAAGATTTCCAGTAATAAATGTACTTCCCTGTTTGAGTATGGCGATGTTACCGTACTCAGCAATATCCATCCGCTGACCCAACCCTAATTCCGTCTTTTCGGTAGAACTAACCGCAAATATTTGAGCCTCGTTTGTATCGAAATGGAAAACAGTAACCAGCGCTCTCGAACACACAGGGATTAATTGTCGAATTTGCATTAAAGTGGCTTGGGCAATGGCCTCGGACGAATGAGATTCTAGAATGGCCCGATCAATCTCACGTAATATTTGTAATCGCTCAATATATTGATATCGTTCTTTTTCAACACGTTTACGCTGGGTAATATCTCGAATAATTATTAGTACTTCATCTTTTTCAATAACTGACGTTCGAGCTTCATAGTCGTATCGTCGCTGTTGAATAGTCAATTGAAATTCAAACCGCTGTGTATTTTCAGTAATGAACGTCAAATCGATTGCTTGCAAGGCTTGCTGAGCAATCTTAATGGGTAGTACCTCTGCTAAAGATTTACCAATAAATTCTTTTGATTCCGAAAATAGATTGATCTCCTCGGAAGGTTTGACATCTAAGATAGCCCCATCTCTATTGACTCGAAGAATTAAATCGGGAATAGCATTTAATATTTGTAATTGTTGATCTCGATGTTTCAGTTCTATTTTTGTATGGTTTAATTGGGCTGTTTGTTTTTTAGAAAGGCTTTTCAATTTAAGATATGCGGCTCGTAATTCGGATTCTATTTCACTTTTGGCGGCATCGAGTAACTGAGTTTTTTCACGCTCGGATTGTAACTCTTGCTTTAACGCCACTGAATCAGTGGCTTCCGTCATTAAAAATAAAAGAGTTGCCTGGTCATTTTGATATGGTTTGATTACTAAGTTAAAATATTTCTCTGGTTCATTATCTGATCCTCGTTGGATTTTTTCAACCTCCAAACGATCAACAAGCCCCTGACCCAGTTCTAATAGCTTAGTTTCAAATTCTACAAGTTCCGGAAAAAGGTTAAGCACCGAAAACCCTTCCGGTGGGTGGAGCTCATTTATAAACCAATTTTTACCTAAAAAACTACTGGTCAATATCCGTAAATTTTTATCCACTAACAGATAACCAATATTTAATTCTTCAAGTATCTCTGTATTTACTTGTCCAAGATCTATTAGATTAAACATTCATAGTATCTCCAACACTGGAATGCAACACATTAACCGTGCTAGTCAGATAATTCTTAAACCTGACTTTCCACAATTTACATCTTAACTTATTTTAGTGTTGGAATAAATTAGATGTTTATATAAGTTACGTTGAAAATGTAAGAAATTAATGTTTTTTGAGTTGAATGTTTGAATAATAGGGGGATAAAAGTTAAAATCCCTTGAAACGCGATAGAGCGCCGGAGTCGATAATTCTTAAAATTATCTTCTCCAGGCGCTCTACGCAGAAAGGAGATATAGAATGCCCGCAACCTCAACTTACCCTTATTTTAGCCGAAAATGCGGAAAAATTATATGCAGAAAAATTTAGATTATTGTTTGATTTTAGTTGAAAAAAATTATGATTCTGTTGGTCGTTGGAAACGATGCAAGTAAGTAGATTCCTCCGTCAAGCCTACCAACCCGGCGGTATCCGCTCATCTAGCCGAAAACCGGCCCGGCTTATCGAATGGCTACATCTCCCCTTCAGCCTCTTGAGCTTGTTGGCTGGCTGCCGTTAATTTATCCATCAACTCTTCCGTTTGGTGAATCAGGGTAGGCATACATTGCGAACAAAGCCAGGTCTGATACCCGGCAAATCTAATTCGAACCATCGGCACGGATTGTTCCGAATTGTCACAGTTAAAACAGGTCAACGGTTGGGTAGACTGACTCATTTTTGTCTCCTTGAAAAATAGGTTGGCTAATTTTTGTGAATTATAATGGTTCTCCCCCGGCAAGTCCGTGACTTTGATCACATGGAGCGGTTTGACACGAACCGGCCGCGATAAGATAATGAGGCCGCCTGCAAATTACGAACCCGATATCGAACGAACATTATAGAACTGCCGCAGCCCGCTTCAACTCGCTCACGTTGTTGCCATTTCTTGTGGCGAGCCATTTAGTCCGCAGCGGAGGGCAACAGCGGCAATCAAAGGAGGAGTTGTGAGCCAACCCCCGTTCTTCGACTTCGACCGGTCGAACTCTTTCATTAGAAGCGTCCCCTTTTTTCACGCCCTGGACGATGCGGCGCTGCGTGACGTAGCCGCCGAATGCATCGAGCGGCGTTACCGAACGGGCGAGATCATTTTTCTCGAAGGGGAGCTAAACGCCGGGCTGCATCTTGTGGTCGACGGTCATTGCAAGGTCTACCGCCTTTCCGAAGAGGGGCGCGAGCACGTCATAACCCCCCTCGGCCCCGGCGACTCGTGCAACGAGGTTTCGATAGTCGATGGCGGCCCCAACCCGGCTAATCTCGTCGCGCTCGACGACGCCACGCTCTGGATTATCTCCACCGACGCGTTGGACCGCTTGCGCCGCAAACACGCCGCCCTAAACGATATGATCATCAAAATCTTGGCGACGCGCTGTCGGCATCTGCTGCAACGGGTCTACAACCTGTCGTTTTTATCGGTGACGGGCCGGCTGGCCGCTTTTTTGCTGGAACAAACGGGCGACGACAACAAATTAAGCCGCCGCACCTGGACTCAGGACGAAATTGCCGCCCATTTAGGCACCGTTCGAGAAACCGTCACTCGCGCCTTTAAAGAGTTGCAGCAGGCCCGTCTGATTGAGATGACCCGCCATCGGATCGAAATTGTGGACCGGGAAGGCTTGAAGAATTGGGTTTGAAATCGGGTCGCGCCGCGAGCCGCCGGGGATAACCGCCCCATTGAGCCGCTGATCGCTCCGGCGGCGAGGCGCGCTGGCTTTGATCGACCACCTGACTATTTCAGCCGGTACAGATACTCACCCGCGTTCTCGACCAGCAGAATGCCTTCGTTTTCCCGGTTGGCATACGCCGCCGGGTCGATCGTGGCCGGATC